>JBOHRM010000774.1:0-3523 GCA_050732715.1 Longimicrobiales bacterium | reverse complement strand
GGGCGGGCCCGGGTCGAGGGTGGCTTCGCCGGCGCGGGGTGCTTTTTGTTGCGTGGGGGGTGGGTGTCCGGTCAGAATTCCGGTGATGGCTGCTGAACGTAGCGACCGATGACCCGTGGCGCGGCGACCGAGCGCTTCTCGGACCGCGCGCGGGACTACGCGGCGTACCGGCCGGGTTACCCCCCGGCGGTGCTCGAATTGCTACGGCGTGAGATCGGACTGCGCCCGGACTGGGTGGTCGCGGACGTCGGCTCGGGCACGGGCTTGTCGAGCGAGCCGTTCATCCGTAACGGCAACCTCGTCTTTGCGGTCGAACCGAACGACGCGATGCGGCGGGCCGCTGAGGCGCGGCTCGGTGGTCACGCGCGGTTCCACAGCGTCGCCGGCACGGCCGAGGCGACTGGGCTCGCGGAGCATAGCGTCGACCTCGCCGTGGCTGCCCAAGCGTTCCATTGGTTCGACGCGCCGGCCGCGCGACGCGAGCTCGTACGCGTGCTACGTCCGCCTCGGTGGACCGCGCTGATGTGGAACACGCGCCGCACCGATGCCACCGCGTTCCTCAGGGAATACGAACAGCTCGTGCTCACCTACGGCACCGACTACGCTGCGGTGCGCCACGACAGCACGAAGGTCGCGGCCCGAACCGCGATGTTTTTCGGTGGGCCGTTCGAGCGCCGGTCAGTGTACAACGAGCAGGTGCTCGACCTCGAAGGGCTGCGCGGGCGAATATTGTCCAGCTCGTACATGCCCGCGGAGGACGACGCGGCGCGCGCGCCGATGTTGCAAGCGCTCGAAACGATGTTCGATCGCCACCAGGAGGACGGCACGGTTCGCATGGAATACGACACGGAGGTCCTGTTCGGCCGCCTGTCGCCGGATCGAGCCGACGCGCCGTGAACGCTGGGGGCCCATGAGAGCGATCGGAGACACACCCCTCACCCTGACCCTCTCCCCGTCGGGGAGAGGGGAAACACCATTCAATTGAAATCCTGAGAAGTGGGGGACGATGCGAAATGACAAAACCTGACCGCACGCGTTACGCGTTGCTGGCCGACGTTCATGCGAACCTGCCGGCGCTCGAGGCGGTGCTGGCAGCGCTCGACCGCAGACGCGATGTCGATGCGGTCTACCATCTCGGTGATCTGGTCGGCTACGCGCCGTGGCCCGATGACGTCGTGACGCTGCTCGCCGAACGGCACATCGCGGGCGTCGGCGGCAACTATGACACGACCGTGGCCACGGATCATCCGCACTGCGGCTGCCGCTACGAGGACGAGATGCAGGAGCGGCTCAGCCACGCGAGCTACGAGTGGACGCGCGCACGAGTCAGCGACCTGACCAAACGGCGGCTGTACGCGTTGCCGTTCCGCATCGACCTGCGGCCGCTCGGCGGCCACTCGTCGGGCCCGCGCCTCGTTCTCGTCCACGGCACACCTGCAATGAATACCACGTACTGGACGGAGGACCGGCCCGATCGATTCTGTGCACAGATGGCGGACCTCGCAGGTCTGCGCGCGGGTGATGCGATCGCGTTCGGCCACACGCACCGGCCATGGCACCGGACCGTCGACGGCATCCACTTCGTGAACGCCGGCTCGGTCGGCCGCCCGAAAGACGGCGACTGGCGCGCCGGTTACGCCGTCATCGACGTTGGCAACGATGGCGGCATCCAGGTCACGTTCGAACGCGTCGAGTATGACATCGATCGTGCGGTCGCGGCGATCCACGCGAGCGCGCTTCCCGGTGAGCTCGCAGAGATCCTGCGCACGGGCGGCAAGCTCGGCCCAGCGGTCGCATCGGATATGGGACGACACCCGGGCCGAGGCGCGCAGCCCGCGGAAGTCGAAAGGTGAGCCGCCGCTCGCCCGGCAGCGGACTCGCGCACCACCGGCGACGGCGAGTCTGATGGCATCGCCGATCCTGCTGCTCGTCGCCGGCATCCTGCTCGTGATCGTTGGCGCGAGCGCCTTGGTCCGCGGTGCCGCAGATCTCGCCTCGGCCCTCGGCACACCCCCGCTCATCATCGGCCTGACCGTCGTCGCGTTCGGCACCAGCTCGCCCGAGCTCGTCGTCAGCCTGCAAGCGGCCCTTCACGGGAAGGCCGAGGTCGCGCTCGGCAACGTCATCGGCAGCAACATCTTCAATGTGTTGTTCATCCTCGGCGCTTCGGCGATCATCGCGCCGCTCGTGGTATCGGCTCAGGTGGTCCGCCAAGACGTGCCGATCATGATCCTCGTGTCAGTCGGCGTGCTCGCGCTCGCGGCCCAGGGCGGGATCGGGCGGGGCGAAGGCGCGCTGCTCATTGGCGCGCTGCTCGCTTACACGGTATTGCAGATCCGGCTCGCGCGTCGCAGCCGCAAGCGAGTGGCCGTCCCGGTCGGCCGCGGCGCGGAGGCCGAAGTCCCCGCAGCGCCCCAACACCGAGGCAAAAAGTACTGGGTCGTGAGTCTCCTGCTCGTCGCGGGCGGGTTGACCATGCTCACTGTCGGCTCGAGGTGGCTGATCGGCGGCGCGGCCGAGATCGCGACCGGATTCGGCATCAGCGAGCTGGTCGTCGGGCTCACGATCGTGGCGGCGGGCACGTCGATGCCCGAGGTCGCGACCTCGATCGCCGCGAGCCTGCGCCGCGAGCACGACATCGCGGTCGGCAACGTCGTCGGCAGCAACATCTTCAACGTCCTCCTCGTGCTCGGCGGCGCCGCGCTCATCACGCCGGGCGGCATGACCGTACCGACGGAGGCGCTCGTGTTCGACATGCCGATCATGATCGCGGTCTCGATCGCGTGCCTGCCGATTTTCTTCACCGGCCATGAGATCGACCGCTGGGAAGGCGCGATCTTCCTGCTCTACTACCTCGCCTATACCGCGTTTCTCGTGCTCAGCGCCACGCAGCACAGCGCGCTTCCGGTCTTCAGCAACGTCGTGCTGATCTTCGTCGTGCCGTTGACGCTGATCACGCTCGCCGTGATCTCCGTCCGAGCATGGCGCAAAGGACGCGTGCGGCAGGACTCGTGATTCGCGGCCGAGACTGCTTGGCAGTCGAAAAGCTCAACTCACTTCGGCCACGGACCACCAGCGCTCGAGCGGCCGGCCTCGAGCCGCGAGGACCGTGCGGCCCGTGCGGCGCTCGCGTACTGCGTGGTGCGCATCAGCCCTGCCATGACTCGTCCGCGGTCGGGCCGTAGATGGACGGCACCGGCACATTCAGCAGCCGGAGATACACGGTCATCTGACCGCGGTGGTGGCTGAGGTGGCTTATGTGTTGTCTCACGACCGCACCGCGGGGCAGGGTGAACAGCACGGTCCCTTTCAACTTCAAGGACCAGGGCACGTCATAATCGGAGTCCTTCGCGGCGGCGATGGCGTCGCGCGACGTCCGCACGTTCTCGTCGAACATCTCGAGCAGCGCATCCGTGGTCTCATTGCTGTAGCCGCCGCCCGAGGCGAGGTCCAGCTCGGTGGTGGTCAACGTCTGTCCGACCCATCCGGGCAACCATGCCAGGAGCTGGGCGAGGTGCGCGAT
>JBOHRM010000773.1:0-2857 GCA_050732715.1 Longimicrobiales bacterium | reverse complement strand
AGCTGTGTCTCGCGATGGCGAACCTTTACGCCGATATGACCTACGCGGATTTCGGCGAGACGTTCTGCGAGGCCGCTGATGACGGCGGCCCGGCCGTGCCGCAGTCGGAGAGCTTCGGCTTCGCCCGCGAACGGCTGAACCGCGCCCTAGAGATCGTCGGCGCGACGAGCGAGGACGAGGTGGTGGGCAAGACGGCCGGCTCGATCGCGGAGCTGGCGCACCTCGTCCTCGCACGCGTCGCCATGGAGGAGGGCCGGCACGACGAGGCGATCGCGCATGCGCGCGCGATCTCGCAGGGCTTCGTCTCTTGGGCGCACTAAACGCAGCGGGCGCTATTCGTGCCGTAGCGCCGTCGTGGGATCGACGCGCGCCGCGCGGACCGCCGGGATCAGGCCGGACAACACGCACGCCAGCAGCAGGCAGGTCAGCGGCGCGGCGATGCTCAACGCCTCCGACGGCCGCACGTCGAACAACAGCGCGGTCATGAATCGCCCGGTGACCATGGCGCCGGCGGCTCCCATCACGAGCCCGACCAACGCCATTCCTCCAATCTCCGATAGCACGAAGCCGATCACGCGCACCGGCCGCGCACCGAGGGCCAGACGGATTCCGATTTCCTTCGTCCGCCGAACGACGTCGTAGCTGAGGACTCCGTACAGTCCGACCACCACGAGCACGATCGCGACCACGGAAAAGAAGGCGGACAGCAGCGCCAAGGCTCGGTCACGCACCCTATGGTTCTCGACGAGCGTGGATTGCAGCGTGACGTCGGTGAGGCGAAACGCTGGATGTGTCCGTCCGAGCTGTTCCGGCAATGTCGAGCGCAACGCTCCCAGCTCGAGCCGCGTCCGCAGCTGCACCACCGCCGCGTCCTCCGGCGGGTAGGGCTGGTAGACCGTGGGGGGCGCCTCCTCGCGGAGGCTCGTGTACTTCGCATCGCCGGCAACACCGATGATGTCCTGCGGAACCAGCGTCGCTCCTCCATCGACGCGAAGGAATCGCTTGCCCAACGGAGACTCGCCGGGAAAGTAACGCTCGGCGAACCGCTGGTTGACGATTACGGCCGTAGGCGAGGCCGGCCTCGCATCCGACCATTCGAAGTCACGCCCGCCCAGGAGCGGGATCCCCATCGTTTCCAGGAAGCCTGGCGAGACAGGCAGGTACCACGGCGTGTAGCCGTCCATTGGACGACCGGGGATCCGGACGCTCTTGTTGCGACCGGTGCCCTCGAACAGCCCCCAACCGGACAGGCTCGCCGATTCGACACCGGGTGTCTGTTCCAGCCGCTCCAATAGATGCTCCCAGGGCACGAGGCCCTTGCCGTCATCCTGGGGCAACGTCTCGGCCGCGACGTCCGCGAGAACCAGGTGGCTTCGGTCGAACCCGAGGTCGGTGCGCAGCAGCTTCACGAAGCTCGTCAGACACAGGCCGGCAACGAATAGGACCACGAAACCGAATGCCACCTGCGCCGCGACCATGGGACGGAACACACCGACCCGTGCCGTCTGCCGTCCCGCCCCCGATCTCAGCGCGTCGCCTGGCGAGACCGCTGACGCGCGAAGCGCCGGGCCGAGTCCGAACAGGCAGGTCACGAGACCACCCACGCACACGAGAAAGATGAGGAGGCGCCAATCCAACCGGATATCCAGACGCACCACGGTGCGCGTCGTCGACATCATGGACACGATCCTCGGCGCCGTGATGATGGCGAGAAACGCACCCAGAGCGCACGAAGCGAGCGCGAGAAGCCCGCTCTCGATCAGCACCTGCCGGATCAACGCTCCACGCCCGGCGCCGATCGAGGCGCGCAGTGCCATCTCGCGCTCGCGCGTGGCCGCCCGTGCAACCATCAGGCTCGCGACGTTCGCGCAGGCCACGAGCAACACCAGGACGGTCAGGCCGGCGAGAACCCACAAGGCGTGTTGGAAGTTGTCGCGCAGCCCCGACGGGCCGGTCGCCGCCGACCGCAAAAAGACACGAGCATGCAGGAACTGCTCGAGACGATCTCGCGACTCCGCGGGCCGCATCGCGGCCTGCTCGCGCTGGAACGTGGTGAGCACCGTCTGTAGAACCATCCGCGCTTGCTCCGGCGCGGCACCGCGTTGCACACGCCCCCAGATGCGAAACCAGCGAGTACCGGGGTCCGAGATGGCTTGATCATCCCACATCATGGTCGGCACCCAGATGTCCGTGATGATCCCCGGCTCGACGCCCGTGAAGCCTTTCTCGGCAACGCCGATGATCTCGAGCCGTCTCTCACGAATCGTGACCCAGCGGCCGAGAACATCCGGGTCGCCGCCGAATCGCCGCGTCCAGAAATCGTGGCTCAACACGGCCACCGGTTGCTGGCCCGGATTGACATCGTCATGGGACGCCAGCACCCGGCCCAACGCCGGCCTCACGCCGAGAACGTCGAAGGCATCGCCCGAGACCCATTGGCCATAAACCTTCTCCGATCGCTCGCTGTCATCGAAGATCGCGTCGCGCCTCGATTGGTCGCTCAGGGCGAGCAGCCGAACGTACGGCCGGCCTGCATCCCGCAGCTCGCGAAACAGCGGGTAGTTGAAGCTGAGCCCATCGCCCGAGTCCCCGGGCCCGCGGACGGCGAGGTAGATCAAAGACCGCTGATCGTGGACCGGCAGCGGCCGTAGGATCAGCGCATCGATCAGCGAGAACGCAGCGGTGCACGCGCCAATCGCGACCGCCAGTGTAAGGACTACGCCTGCCGCCGGGGTCGGCCGGCGGCGGAAGCCTCTGCATGCCAGCACGACATCCCGAACGGCCTGCTCGAGCCACTGCCGGACCGCAACCCTCCACCCATGCCGCTTCCAGGTGCGCATACAGTCCTCTTCGATCC
>JBOHRM010000772.1:0-1283 GCA_050732715.1 Longimicrobiales bacterium | reverse complement strand
GGCCGGAGCGGCGGCCTCGGCCGCTCGACGCAGCTCGGCGCGGCGCGGCGCGAGCCGCTCGACCTCGTCGCGTTTCGCGGCGACGATCCGCCCGAGCACGCCGTCCACGGCGGTTGAACTTCGGCTCATCTTCGGCTATGTTCGGGTTACGTTCGGTGACGCCTGGTCCGGGGAGCGCCGCGAAACACGGCGCCGCGGCCGGCGGCCGATGCGCGTACTATACGGCGGAACGCAACGGTACGGAATCTCGAGAGGCCGGCCATGCCGCTGACCCGACGCCAGAAACAGATCTTGAACTTCCTCGAGGAGTTCCTTGCCGAGAACGGCTATCCTCCGAGCTTCGAGGAGATCGCCCATCATTTCGGCTATGCGTCGCTCGCCACGGTGCACGAGCACCTCGAGAATTTGAAGCGCAAGGGCTGCATACGGAAGTCCTACAACGCGAGCCGCTCGATCGAGCTGGTACCGGCGGGCGCGCCGGCGAGCGCGGTCGAGCTGCCGCTGCTCGGCGCGGTGGCGGCGGGTGCGCCGATCGAGGCAATCGAGGACGCGGCGACCGTCACGGTCCCCGAAGCCTTTCTCGGCCGCGGCGGCCAACACTACGTGCTGCGCGTGGAAGGCGACTCGATGATCGAGGAGCAGATCCGTGATGGTGACTACATCATCGTCAATTCGCGCAACACCGCGACGAACGGCGAGATGGTGGTCGCGCTGGTGCACGGCGACTCCGCGACGGTGAAAAAATTCTACCGCGAGGCGGGCGGCCGCATTCGTCTCCAACCTGCGAACGTTGAGATGCCGCCGATGTTCTTCGACGGCGACGACGTGCGCGTCCAGGGTATCGTCGTCGGCGTGATCCGGAGGTATTGATGGCGGTGAAGCGGGCGTTTGTGATCGGAAAGCGGGAGCGCGGCGGCATGACGCTCGTGATCCTCTGCCTCGCGACCGGTCCGATCGCGGGGCCGTGGACACTCAAAGCGGTGGTATCCGACAACTAGCGCAGCGTTGTCGCAGATTCTGCGACGTCTTCAGCCGTGTAGAACGCGGTACCGGAGCTCTGACTAGAAACAGGTTCCGGGTTCCGGGTTCCGGGTTCCGGGTTCCGGGTTGCGAGTTCCGGGTTCCCCGCCGCCACCCAGTTTCAGCGATCGCTGGTGCCGCCCGCGGCATGGCCAAACTCAGTAGAAACTCGATGGCTCACGGCACGGCGCGTGGTAGGAATGCTCTCGCAAAGGCGCGAAGTGCGCAAAGGGAACGCGAAGATCGTTCCCGAGCGGTCTTGG
>JBOHRM010000771.1:0-2118 GCA_050732715.1 Longimicrobiales bacterium | reverse complement strand
GCATCCGCTTGCGCAACGGTGTCATGACGGCTCCATGCGAGAGGGTGAGTACCTCTCGCACGGTACCGCCTACCAAGCACCATTACCCACCACATCGAGAAACCTTGATCTACACCACCCCTACCGCGAAGCGGTTTTGTTCAACGTCGATTGGCCGTCTTATGTCGGATTCGGTCGGGGCACGGATCTGCGTAGGGACCGCCGTCGCATTCTCGACATGCCGTGTCGATGAGGCGGTCATGGTCGCGTGCCGTTGTGACCGGTCGAGGGATTGCGACGGACGCCTCATTACCAGCCGTTCGGCTGTTCAGGCGAGTGAGGCGGTGAAGCCGCGTGGCCGCGGCTCGGGATACCTCCGTCCCGTCAGTTACAGCCGTCGGCTAGCCGGCTGCATCGTCGGCCCCTAGCAATCGCCAGATCGGGGCGCTTCCGCCGGACGAGCGAGGGTCGGGGCCCTCTGCGCGGCCGCGGAGCGGTCTTCGGTCGATTCCGTCCTGAAAATGCTGGCCCGTGGTGCGCGAGTGGCTCGCGCCATGCTCGATCCTGCGGGCTTCTGACGGCAGCGGTGGGGCTACCGCGACCAATATAGCTATGAGCACCTACGATGTCACGATTCTTCTCTACGACGCTGGACGTGGGTTATGGCGTTCAGCGAGCCGGCTGCGCGAAGACAGCGAATCGGCGGAGCGTGGCGGCCGATCGAGCCGGTGCCGGAGGGGGCGAAATGACACGCTGGCAGGACGCGTACGAGGGCGGGGAAGTGCCGGTCGGGTACACGCCCGGCGCCAATGGTCTGACGACGGCGCGGCCGACGGACATGGCGTTCCCGGGCGCGGCAGGCGGGCTCTGCTCGACCGTCGAGGATCTGCTTGTCTGGCAGCGGGCGCTCGGCACGGGCGACGTCGTCAGTGCCGACTCTTACGAACGCATCGCGGTGACCTTCGCAGGAATTGGGACTCGGCGCGGCGAGGCGAACCGCTCGTGCGGATCGAGCCGCTGGAATAGAGGAGAACGAGATGATCGGCGTGCAATCCGTCGAGGCGTTGGAAGGATATCGTTTACGCGTAGGTTTCGAGGATGGAACGAAGCGGGTCGTCGATGTTGACCGTTTCCTACGGGGACCCATCTTCGAGCCGATCCGACGTGACCGGAGGCTGTTCGAGGGCGTCCAGGTGGATCCTGAACTCAAGACGGTTGTCTGGCCGAACGGGGCGGATATCGATCCGGACGTCCTCTACGGTAGCTTCGAACCCGCGTGGGCCGAGGAGAAGCCAAGCGAGGGAGCTGCGTAGCGCGTAGCGGCCGAAGCCATCGAGCCAATGCTGACGGAAGTTGAGCGTCGATCCAAATACGGTGTTGAACTGCCTTCATCCGCCTCGTTGCCCATCTCGATCGCCACCGCTGCTATGCGGCGAGGACCCGGGTGGTCGAGCTGACGAGCCGCGTAGAGGAGGCTGGCGGCGCTTCATCGGCCTCGAGGTACGGGTATCCGCGGGGATCTCCTCTGGCGTTTCGGCTGCGGCCAGGAATGTCCAGGCCCGGCTCGACAGAGAGCGCTCCACCTCACGCAGGACCTTGAGGAACTCCTGGTGGCGGTCCCGGGGCATGCGCTCGTGGATCGGAGCCCTCGCGCGGCCACGGAGCCGGTGTTGGTCGATTCCGTCCTGAAATTGCTGGCCCTTGGCGCGCGAGTGGGTTGAGTTATAAACTGCACTAACATTGTACGTGTCCCGTCGGGCGACCGAACCGAACACGCGAAGGCGTCCGATATCGTTACGCGCGGACAGCCTGCCGAGTCTCTCCAGGTCGATTTCCATGCCAGAAACCTTGCGCACGCTCCTCCTTGTAGTCAACGGAACGCCTCGTTGGGCGGCTGCATCCGCAGGGCGAGAGGAGATCTTGGCGGGTCTACGGTGCCGCTGTACGCGCGGCTCCGCCGGTTCGGAGAGGGCGTGTCTGTCCAAAGCGGGCGATCGAAGGAGCGTACCGCTTCCTTGTCACTCTCAACTTATAGCGCACCGGGGGGCTTGCGGCAAGACGCGGGTCGTGCTGCACAATGGCCGGCCAAAATTACCAGAACCTACGGAAATGGGAGGGACGAAATGCGTGGGTTGTTGT
>JBOHRM010000770.1:0-5208 GCA_050732715.1 Longimicrobiales bacterium | reverse complement strand
CCGCGTGGAGCCGACTCGCCGCCCACGACCCCTACAGCAGCCGCTACGCGATCGGCCTGATGGTGGCGCTCGCCGCCGCGGGGAACCGAGCCGCGGCTCTCCGCCATGCCCGCATCCACGCACAGCTCCTCGAGCAGGAGTTCGGCACGAAGCCGGATCCGGAGGTCGCTGCGCTCGCCGGGCAGCTGCACGCCGAGCCCGCGGCGGTCAAGCACACCGAAGCCCAGCCGGAGTCGAGTCCCCCGGCCGGACACGCGAAGCCGGTGGAGACACGGCCGGCCGCGCACGGCTCGAGCGACGAGGTTGGTGGTGCAGTCGTTCCTTCACACGCCGCGGCCGACTCGGCGCGACGCGAGCCTGTCGAGGACGTTCGTCTCGCCAATCCGCCGGCGGCATCCAGCGGATTCGGGGGATCGGACCGTGGACGCCGCGAGGCGTTCGTCGCGCTCGTCGCCGGCATCGTGCTCGCAATACTCGCCATCGCGTCCTTGCTCGCATGGCCGAGACCGGAGACGCAGGCCGCATCATCGCGCGTGAGAATCGCCGTGCTGCCGTTCGACAACCTGAGCGCGAACGAGGAGAACCAGTATTTCGCCGATGGGATCACAGAGGACATCCTGACGAACCTGGCCGGGATTCGCGGCCTCCTCGTCGTCTCGAGCGCCTCGGTGCGGGCGGACGTGGAACCCCGGAAGACCATCCCCGAGCTCGCACGCGATCTCGGTGTCGACTACATCCTCCGGGGCAGCGTGCGGCGGGCGGACGAGCGCGTACGCATCACCGCGCAGCTCGTCGATGCGAAGGCCGATGCACACGCCTGGGCCGAAACATACGATGATCGACTCGAAGACATCTTCGCCGTGCAGAGTGAGATCGCGAAACGCGTCGCCGCGGAGCTGGACGCCGAGATCGTGTCGGGCGTCGAGGAGCGGCTCGAACGCGAGCCTACGACGGACCTCGTCGCCTACAATCTCTATCTCCGCGGCCGCTATTATTGGCACCGCCGAACGGAAGCGGATTTGCTGCAATCCGCGCGGTTCTTCGAGCGCGCCGTCGAGCGCGACCCCGGCTTCGCGCGCGCGTGGGCCGGCCTCGCCGACGCCTACGCCGTGCTCGCGTTCTATGATTACCTGCCGCCCGCGACGGCGTATCCGAACGCGAAGCACGCCGCGGACCGCGCGCTCGCCATCGATCCTTCGCTCGCCGAGGCGCACGCCTCGCTCGGCTACATCGCACTCTACTACGACTGGGATTGGCTCCGCGCCGAGGCCGCGTTCCAGCGCTCGATCGAGCTCAATCCGAGCTACACCGTCGCTCACCAATGGTACGCAAACCACCTCGTCGCGATGGGCCGCTTCGACGAAGCCGAGCGCGAGATGAGCTTGGCGCGTGAGGTGAATCCACTCTCGCTCATCGCCAACGGCGCGCTCGGCTGGGTCTATTTCTACGCACGCCGCTTCGATGAGGCCGTGCGACAGTGCGAGCTAGCGCTCGAGATGGATCCCGACTGGGACCTCGGCCACCTTTGGCGTGGTCAGGCATACGAGGAGATGGGGAGCACAGAGGACGCCATCGCGTCTTTGCGCCGCGCGACCGAGTTGTCCCGTGGCAGCGGAATCAGCGTTGCTGCGCTGGCGCACGCGTACGTGACGTCGGGCGACCGTGAATCGGCGCTCGAGCTCCTCGCCGAGCTCGTCACCGCCGACGGCTACCGGCCATCCTTCGAGATCGCCAAGGTGCAACTCGCGCTTGGCGACGCCGACCGGGCCATCGAATGGCTGGAACGGGCTTACGATCAACACGCCCACTCCATGGCGTTCCTGATGGTCGACCCGCAACTCGAAACACTTCATTCGGATCCTCGGTTCGTGCAACTGGTCGCGAAGGTCGGCCTCGACCGACGGATCCGGTACCGCCCGTCGTCCTAGCCGCACCGCAGGATCGTATGACCCTCCAGCGCGGACAGCAGAGTCAATGACAACGATCGACACGATCCGGCTCGGCCGGGAGTGCTTCGGGCGGCGGCAGTGGGCCGATGCGTACGCCCATCTCTCGGCGGCGGATCAGGAAATCTCGCTCGAACCGGATGATCTCGAGCGACTCGCGATCGCTGCCTATCTGGTTAGCAGGATCAGCGACAGCACCGAGATCTGGGCGCGCGTGCATCATCGTCTGCTCAATCTTGGCGACGTGCCCCGAGCGGTCCGGTGCGCGTTCTGGTTGGCGCACGGGCTACTGAACAATGGAGAATTAGCCCGCGGCGGTGCCTGGGTCGCGCGGGCCCGGCACATGCTCGACGAAGCCGAGCAGGATTGTGTGGAGCACGGCTATTTGCTCGTGCCGATCGCGCTCCAATGTCTCGACGAGGGTGACGCCGCAAAGGCGAGCGAGGTTCTCCGGCAGGCGACCGAGATCGGCGAGCGCTTCGACGACGCGAATCTGGTGGCGCTGGCGCGGCATGGCCGGGGCCGGGTTTTGATCCGGATGGGCGAGGTCCGCGACGGCGTGCATCTGCTCGAGCAGGCGATGGTCGCGGTCGAGGCGGGTGACGTCTCGCCGATCGTCATTGGCGACGTTTACTGCAGCGTGATATCGGGCTGCCTCGAAGTCTTCGATCTTCGCCGGGCGCAAGAGTGGACGAGGATGCTGACCCAGTGGTGTGACTCCCAGCCGGACCTGCTGCACTACAGCAGTCAGTGCCTGGTGCGTCGTGCCGAGATCCTGCAACTGCACGGCTCATGGACGGAGGCCGTCGAGGCGGCACGCCGCGCGTGCGAGCAGTGTCTTCGCGGGCTCGATCGGATGGCGACGGGTGCCGCGTTCTATCAGCTGGCCGAGCTCCATAGACTGCACGGCAAGCTCGCCGAGGCTGAGGACGCCTATCGCCAGGCGAGCCGGTTCGGACGGAAACCGCAGCCAGGTCTGGCGTTGCTGCGTCTCGCACAGGGGCAGGCCGATGCCGCGGCCGCGGCGGTCCGCGGGCCGGTCGAGGAGGCCCGGGAGCGCCGAATCCGCTCCAGGCTGCTTCCCGCGCACGTCGAGATCATGCTCGCCGTCGGGGACGTTCAAGCGGCCCGCGCCGCGGCGGATGAGCTAGACGAGATCGCGGCCGACCTCAACGCGCCATTCCTGCACGCGGTTGCCGCGCACGCCCAGGGCGCCGTATCGCTGGCCGAGGGGGATGCGCGAGCCGCGCTCGCCGAGCTGCGCCGTGCGTCGGCGGCATGGCAGGAGCTCGATGTACCCTACGAAGCAGCGCGCGCTCGCGTCCTGACCGGGCACGCCTGCCGGGAGCTCGGAGACGAGGACACGGCGGATATGGAGATGGATGCCGCGCGCTGGACGTTCCAGCAGCTCGGCGCCGCTCCGGACCTGGCCCGCCTCGAGGAGCGAGCTAGGAAGCGAGGACGCGCGGCGGCAGGCGGCCTGACCGAGCGCGAGCTGCAGGTTCTCCGCCTCGTGGCGACGGGGATGACCAACCAGGCGATCGCCACCGAGTTGTTCATCAGTCAGAAAACCGTCGCGCGCCATGTGAGCAACATTTTCGGGAAGCTCAGATTGCCCAACAGAGCGGCCGCGACCGCGTACGCGCACCAGCACGATCTGGTCTAGCGCCTGTGCGTCCGCGTACGCCTGCATAGAATTACCCACAGCCTCCTGCCCAATCAATTTGGGCATTCCTCCCGATGCGCCTGCCTCGGTCGTTGCACAGAGTTGGTGGCCGAATGTTTCGCCGACCAATCAACGGAGAGGTTCCCGTGAGCCCAGGACGAGGAACGGAACGGGTCGATCGGCGGTCCGCCGACAGCATTCGCGAGCGGATGCTCGACGGGTTGCCCATCGTCATGATCTCCAGGTGCCCGTGCGAATCGCCGAGGCCGCGAGTGCCCGCCATAGATGGCCGCTGCACGTGATCGACGACGCTGGCGACGATCCCGCTGTGGAACGGCCAGAAGCGTTCGTTGACGCGCTCCGAGCCGCACTCGAACCCTCGACGTAAACGAGGCCGCTTGATGACTACGACCGCCATCGGTATCGAGCCCCGAACCCTTCCATGTCACCCGAACTGATCGCGAGGAGGAAGTCCATGGCGAGCAATCGATTGAACCATGCAGCGGTATGGACCGTCCTGTTGACGGCCCTTCTGATCGGCGGATGCGAAGAACCCGCGGATCCCGGGACCGGCGTCGCTGCTCTGCCGGGATCCGGCCCTGCCAATCCCGGCTCTCTCGCGCGGCAGCCGACGCGACGAGACGGCAACCCAGTCATCCGCTGGAATCGTATCGCGACGGCGATCTTCCCCGTCGAGATCGGACCCGTCCTCGACGGACGGGCGATGGCCATCCTGCACGCCGCGGTTCATGATGCCGTCAACGGTGTCGAGCGTCGTTACGAGCCTTACACCGCAGACCTCTCGTTCCCTGGGGCATCGCTCAACGCCGCTGTCGCCAGCGCGGCCCACGACGTGATGCTCGCGCTGGCACCGAGCCAACAGCAACGTATCGAGCAAGAGTATGCCCGTGTGTTGGCCGAGGTGCGAGAGGGTCCCGCCAAAGAACAGGGTGTCACGCTCGGTCAACAAGCGGCCCGAGCGAATCTGGAACGGAGACACGAGGATGGCATCATTCCAGGTCCGTGGCCGCCGCAACAGGGGCCCATCACTGAGCCTGTCTACGTGCCGACCGGCGAGCCCGGCGATTACGACTTCACGCCACCGTTTGACGCGCCACCGCTCGGCCCGGTCGCGCTCTTTCCCGGCTTCGGTCGGTTCACGCCATTCGTCGCCGATCTCGCACGCCATCGCCTCCGTGGACCCGATCGACTGCGAAGCAGACGCTACGCGCGCGACTTCGACTTCGTGAAGGCCAACGGCAGCTTGCACAGCACCATCCGAACACCCGACCAGACCGCCACGGCGTTCTTCTGGTTCGAGGAGCTCGCCATCTGGAACGACATCGCCGTCGCCGCCATGCAGCAAGCGCCGGCGGATCCGTGGCAGGCGGCTCGCACGCTGGCGCTCATGAACTTCGCGCTCAACGATGCGGGCATTGCCTGTTTCGATGCGAAATATCGCTTTCGTTATTGGCGACCCTACACGGCGGTTCGACGCGCAGGCGAAGACGGCAACGACCAGACGGAGGCCGACGCGGAGTGGCTGCCGCTCCTCTGGACACCTCCCGGCCAGCCGCTGACGTTCCTCATCCCACC
>JBOHRM010000769.1:0-2491 GCA_050732715.1 Longimicrobiales bacterium | reverse complement strand
TTCCTTGTCAGGGCGGCGCATCGGGTCTCTCGGTGCTAACGCGGACTTCCGCAACGAGGTACTAGGCGGATTCCACTAGCCTCAGCGTAACGGGCACGTCCAGAAATCGGCCGTACGCCGCAGTTGCGTCCTCGAGCGTCTTCCGCGCGGTTCGATCGAGCGGTTTGAGGAGCCGCACTTCGACGGCGGTGGTCCCGGCGCGGTGGCGCCAGTGGCCGATGACCTGTCCGTCCAGAATGCACGCGTGCAGGTAGGACACGGCGCCCTTCGGGGCCGGCCCGAGCAGTCCGTCCACGTTCAACACGTGTCGGCTCTCCGTGTAGGCGACGATGTACTCGTCATAGCCCTGGAGCAGATGTGCGCGCGGCCGCACGCGTCGCGTTGCCGGCTGTGGTTCCGCGAACCAGTAGTCGCGCCCGTCGATGCTGGCACGCTCGAGCTCCGATCCGACGATATCGAGGCCGCGTTTCGCGTCCGCGGATTTCAGGCTCGACCACCAGCGGAAGTCTTTCACGGTGGCCGGCCCGTGACTCGTGAAGTAGCGCCGAGTCAGCTCGGCGAGTGCCTCATCGCGGTCGAGAGACGGTGCGCCAGGCGCACGCTCGTCGAACGACGCGTAGGTTTGCTGCTTGCCCCGCGGCGCGCCGCTGCAGATCACCCGGTCGAGCTCGGCGCGGGCAACCAGGTGGCCCAAGCGCTGACCGCGGGCCGTCAGACCCGCGCTCTCCAACACTGCGGCGATCTCCGTACGCGTGAGGTGATTCCCGCCCTCGACCGCCTGCGCGATCACCGCATTGCTCCTGGCGTACACGGCGTCATCCAGCTCGAGCTTCCGGTCGTACGATGCCAGCATGGTGCGCACGCGAGGCGCCGTGAGCTCGAGCATCCATCGAATGTCCGCGGGTAGGATGAAGTGCCAGGTGGGCCGCGGCACGTGCGTGCGCAGGATCGTGCCCTCCGCGACCGCGCGTTCCAGTCGTGCATCCGTCGCCGCGTGCATGCGTTGCCCGACGGACCACTTCGCGGGGCCGTACTCCTGCGATTGAACCGCTCCCAGCCAGTGCACGACGCTCTCCGGAGTTTCGAAGCGCGGCTGCGAGATTCCCTGAACCTGGAGCCGAAGCCTCGCGATCTCGCGGGCCTTGCTGTGTTTTGACATCGCGGGCGTGGTCTTTGTGCTCATGGCGTCGGGTCTGGCGAAATTCGCGACAATTGACTAGCCATAATACGTGGTGGCCGCAATGGGGTGGCCTGACCAACGCTTGTTCGCCGAACGCCGCTTTGCCGTGAGGAAGGACATCAGCTGTTGGGCCGTGGCCGCCCTGGTCGCGCTGCCTACGTCGCTCGCAGCACAGACCACGGGTGTTGCGCCGTTCGTCAGCACGAACGGTTCCCTGCCCGACTCGCCGACGTTGTTCGGCATCTCGCTCGCTTCCGATGCCGGCGCGCTGGCGTTCCGCGGAGGGACCGGCGTCCGTTTCGGCGGGGACGGGTTCCCGCTCCCGGGCCTGGCCGACGCGTGGGTCGCAGACGTCGACGTAAATATCGCGCCGACAAGGCTTTGGCGACGAGGCGACGGCACGCGAGGTCTCGAGCCCGCATTGCTCTTCGGCATCGGTCTCCAAGGTGGCCAAGGCGGCGAGGAGGAGCGATTCACGGTTCCGACCGCGAGCTACGGCGGCGCGGTCTGGTACTCGCCGGCGTCTTGGTTTCGGGTCGAATCGGAGGCGCGTTACCGTTCGCCGCTCGGCGATCCGGAGAACCGGCCGGCGGGCGTCGGGCCGGGCTGGGAGCTCAGACTCGGTGCGATGATTCTCTGGCGTCGCGGTTCGGCGCGTCCAGTCGTCGCCCGCGGCTCCGATCGGCCCACACGCGGCCGCCGTCCTGGGCCGTTGGCCGCTCCGGACGCCGGCGTGGTCAACGCCCCCGATTCCGACGGCCGTGGGCCGATCGTCACCCGCAACGTCGCGCCTTCGACAACGGGCGCGTCTCTCGCAAGCTCCTTGCTCGGCACCGCCGCCGACTATCTCGGCACGACCTATCGGTTCGGCGGCACCGACCCCGCCACAGGGCTGGACTGCTCGGCGTTCATCCAGCGCGTGTACCGGTCGCACGGCATCACGCTGCCCCGCACATCGCGCCAGCAGGTGCGCGTCGGGCTGTCCGTGGACCCGCCACGTGACCTACAGCCAGGCGATCTGATCTTTTTCGCCGGTAACGGCTCGCGGATCGATCACGTCGCGCTTTACGCCGGCGACAACACGATCATCCATTCGACCAGCAGCGGCGGTGGCGTCGTCTATGACGATCTGATGTCGAGCCGGGGCCGCTGGTTCCGCGAGCACATGGTCGCCGCGCGCCGGATCATCGGCACCGATCTCGCCGCCGCCGCCGTCATCCCCATGCCCGCCGATGGGGAGCTGGATCCGCCCGATCGTGCGCCACCCAGACGCCACTAGTGGTCCGATTCCGAAGTAACGTGTCAACACCG
>JBOHRM010000768.1:0-7586 GCA_050732715.1 Longimicrobiales bacterium | reverse complement strand
GGTCGGCGGCGTGGCCGTCGGTGCGTCGCGCGCCGTCGCGGCGCCGTGCGGCGGTGGTGTCGCCGACGGCGTCGGGGAAACCGGCGCGGAGCAGGTCTCGCGACCGTTCATGGCGCAGCGAGTCGGGCGTCAGTCGGTCGATTCCGCCGGCGCCCGGCCACGCCGGGTAGCCGGCGTGTTGTGCGCACGTGGGGAGTGGCATGGTGCCACGCAGGAAGTGCTCGTGTCGAGTCACGCCGGGGTCGGGGCCCGTGCAGCCGGCCGCCATAACGTTTCCGGCGACGTCGACGACGCCGCTCTCGACGCCGGCGGGGCGTCGCCAGTTTTCGCTGGCGTAACCGAGCCGTCGCATGACGCGGCCCCAGACGGGTGCGGCGATCGCGCCGCCGGTTGCGCCGGGCACGATCGTTTCGCGCTGATCGAGGCCCATCCATATCGTTCCGACCACGGTGGGTGTGAACCCGACGAACCACACGTCCGCCGCGTCCTGAGTGGTGCCGGTCTTGCCTGCCGCGGGTCCGCGGTAGCCGACGCCGCGGACCGCGGTCCCTGTCCCGCGGTCGATGACATCGCGGAGGATGGTGGTGGTGACGAATGCGACGGGCGGATCGAGCACCTGGCGGCTTTGAGGCTGGGACTCCCAGAGCGTGGTTCCGAACCGGTCGAGCACGCGCGTGATCAGCCGCGGCGTTGGCGTCGAGCCGAGCGTGGCGAACGCCGCATAGGACGCCGTCAGCGCGATGGGTGTGACTTCCGCGGTCCCGAGCACTATCGACGGAACCTCCGGCACCGAGGCGAGGCCCATCTGCTTGGCGAGCTGTACGACTGCGCGCAGGTCGATCTCGTTGGCGAGCCGCACGGTGGCCACGTTCTTCGAGTGGACGAGGCCTTCGCGGAGCGTGGTCATCCCGGAGTACGTGCCGTCGTAGTTCTTGGGTTCCCAGACGCGCCCGTTGATCACCATGCGCGTCGGCTCGTCTTCGAGCGGGTGCGTGGGCGGCAGGCCCGCGCGCAGCGCGGCCGCATAGACGAACGGCTTGAACGCGCTACCCGGTTGGCGCTGGGCCTGCATGACGCGGTTGAACTTGGAATCATGGAAGTCTCGGCCGCCGACGAGTGCGAGGACGTCGCCGGTCTTCGCATCCATCAAGATCGCGGCGACCTGGAGGTATGGCGTTCCGTTCGAGAGGTCGGTCGAGTCCGCGTGGACCATGGCGTAGGTCGCATGCCGGAACCGGCCGTACTGGCCCGCCTCGACGGCGTGGGCCTGCCGCTCGAGCTCCTCCTCGAGCACGCGTTGGGCTTCCATGTCCAGCGTCGTGTGGACCTTGAAACCGCCCGAGTAGATCTCATCGCCGAACCGGTCCTGGAGCTCGCGGCGCACGGCCTCCGTGAAGTACTGGGCGGCGATCTTTTCGCGCGTGTTCCCTGTTCTCAACTCGAGCTTGGCGTTGCGCGCCGAGTCCGCCTGCGCCGGCGTGATCAGGCCCTGGTCGAGCATCCGGCCGAGCACGAGGGAGCGGCCATCGAGCGCGGCCTTCGGATTCGTGCGCGGGTTGTAGCGGGACGGCGCACGCGGCAGCGCGGCCAGCATCGCCGCCTCGGGCAGGTTCAGCTGCAACGCCGGCTTGCCGAAGTATTCCTGCGCCGCCGCCTCGATGCCGTAGGCGCCGCTGCCGAAATAGATGAAGTTCAGGTAGAGTCCGAGAATCTCGTTCTTCGTGTACCGCTTCTCGATCTCCATCGCGACACGCGCCTCGCCCAGCTTCCGCCACAGTGTCTGCCTCTGCGCGGGCAGCCGCTCGGGGAACGCGTTGCGGGCGAGCTGCATCGTGATCGTGCTCGAGCCCTGTGAGATGCCCATCGTCTTGACGTTCTGCCACGACGCGCCGGCGACCCGTACCCAGTCCACGCCGTTGTGCTCGCGGAATCGCCGGTCCTCGATCGCCACGATCGCGTCCTGCATCACCTCGGCGATCGAGTCGGTCGGGACGACGATCCGACGTTTGACGTACAGCTTCGAGATCTCGTTGCCGTCACGATCCAACAGGATGGATGCCTCGTCCGGGATACGGGCCCGCAGCCCGTTCACATCCGGGCAGCCGCGCAGGCCGCAGCGCTCCCAGAGCACCGCGAACACCAGCACCGATATCCCCAGCGCCACCAAAGCCCAGCGCAACAAACGCATCTTATTCATGCCAAACACCCGTATCCGGCGACTGCACGGCGTTGCGGTCGTGGACCCCTTGCCATAGCAGAGAACGGGCAAGGACGATACCAGTTTTCGGTTCCCGGTTCCCGGTTGCCGGTTGCCGCACAACTGGGAACGGACTTGACGGTCGAAGGCGGGCGTGGCCATCGTTTTGTCATGAGATACTTTGCGGCCAATGGACTTAGACGATAGGGCATCGGATGGCGCGGTTCACCGAGGACGAGATCAAGCAGAAGGTTCAGGAGGGCTATATCCTCGAGTCCCCGGGTGAGATGACGGAAGGGTACCGCAAGGCGCTCATCGTTCAACTTCTCGTCCAGGGCGATACGGAACTGATGAGCGCGCCGGCCTATTGGATGGCGGCGCAGGACGCGCCATCGACGAACACGCAGGTCTCGGCGGTCGCGATTATCCAGGACGAGCTTGCGCACGCGAACATTGCGTATCGGATCCTCGAGGACATGGGCCTGGACAAGGAGTACCTCGTCTACGGCCGCGAGCCGCACGAGTTCAAGCACCCGTACGGGTTCGATCAGCCTCTCGAGAGCTGGGCCGAGCTCATCGTTGCGAATGGCTTCTTCGACCGGGCCGGTATCACGTTGCTGAGCGACGTGTACAGGAACACCAGCTACGGCCCGCTCAAGCGGGCGCTCGTGAAGGTCGACCTCGAGGAGACGTTCCATCTCCGTCACGGCGAGGTGTGGATGAAGCGGCTCGCCAAGGCGGGGGGTGCGGCGCGCGACAAGCTACAGCGGGCGATCGACTGGATGTTCCCGATGACCATCGAGTGGTTCGGTCTGCCGGACGACATGAAGCGACACAGCGGGCAGCTCGAGTACCGGCTCAAGGGCATGACGAACGATCAATTGCGGCAGACCTGGATGTCGGCGACCGTGCCGCTCTGTGAGTCACTGGACTTGCACGTGCCCGCACATCACGACGAGGATGCCGGCGAGTACGTGCTCGACTTCCCCTTCCCTTGCGACTACGACGCCGCGGCGAAACGCTGGGACTTCGAGGGCGGCAGCATCTCGTGGGATCAGGTGTTCGAGCGATGGAAGGCGCGCGGGCCGATGAACGAGGCGTACGTTGAATCAGTCCGGCGCAGCCACACGCCGCTTCAGCGCATGATGGAGCGGGCGGCGTGACGCACGATGACACGGGCGCACTCTGGGCCGCGCTGCGCGAGGTGCGCGACCCCGAGCTACCGATCAGCCTGGTCGATCTCGGGTTGATCTATGGGATCCGCAGGTCGGGCGAACGGGTCGAAGTCGATCTCACGTTCACGGCGACGGCGTGTCCGTGTATGGAGTTCATCCGTCAGGATGTGCAGGAGCGGCTGCTGCGCGAGCCGGGTGTACGGCAGGTCGAGATTCGCGAGGTCTGGGACCCGCCGTGGACGAGCGACCGCATGAGCGCGGAAGGGCGCGCGATCCTGCGTAGCTTCGGCGTCGCGGCATGATCTTCGAGGTGTTCGCTCGCAAGAGCCGAGGCGAGCCGATCCGCCACATCGGCAATCTGAACGCGCCCGATACCAGCCTCGCCAGTGTCTACGCGTTCAACACCTACGACGAAGAGAAATGGTTCGACCTGTGGGTCGTCGCACGCGATGATCTGCACGAGGTGTTCAACCGCGGCGACGAATAGGGTGGCGGCGGGGCAACTCGCAACCCGCAATCTTTTTTTCTAACTGAGTGAGATCGTCCGTGCCGAAGGAAGTCGCACCACCGATCGAGAGTTCCGCGGCCGTGCGCGACAGCGTCCGTGACCTGATCTTGGTGCTCGCGGACAGCAAACGTTTGCTCGGTATGCGTTACGCCGAGTGGCTGCTGGGCGCGCCCGAGCTCGAGGCGGGGATCGCGTGCGCGTCGATGGCGCAGGACGAGTGGGGCCATGCCCGGTTGCTCTACGCGATGCTCAAGGATTTCGGCGACGACGTCGAACGGCTCGAGCACGGCCGTGAACCCGCCGAGTACCGCAACCTCGAGGTGCTTGACGAGCCGATCGTGAGCTGGCCCGATCTCGTGGCGATCAATGCGCTCGCCGACGGCGCGCTCACGGTCCAGCTCGAAGCGCTCCGTTCCTCGAGCTACGTGCCGCTGCGCCAACGCGTGGGGAAACTGCTCGAGGAGGAACGATTTCACACCGCCCATGCGGTGGCTTGGTTCCGCCGGCTCGTGGACGGCGGCGACGCGTCGCGCGCCGCGATCGACTCGGCGGTCCGCCGCATCGCCGCCGGCGTGCTGCGCTGGTTCGGACCGGACTCGACGCGCGCGACCGCGCTAGAAGCGGCGGGTATCGCCGATGCTGCCGGGAGCAGCCTGCGCGAGCAGTTCGTCGAGCGCTGCGCGCCACTGCTCGCCGAGATCGATGACTCGGCCGCGCTCAACGGGACGCCGCTCGAGTTCGACACGTTCGACGAGGCGAGCCGGCGCCAACGTGGCCGGGCGCCCGACACCGCGACGATCACGCGCGTCCGTGGCGACCGCAACCGCGCGTTCCTGATGGACTGATGGATGGCGTTCCGCGTTCCGAGTTCCGGGTTCCGAGTTCAGGGTTCCGGGTACCCCGCTGCCAACCCCGCGCCTCGGAGTATGGCCTACCGGAAAGTGTCACGTGTCCGTTCTGCGGCGAAGATGAGACTGAACTGCACTCGCCGTTCGGGCCGCAGCTCTCCGTCGCGACCTACTGGTGCCGCCGCTGCCACACCGCCTTCGATTGGCTGAAGCGACGCGAGCCCTAGGATCGTTCAGAATTTCCGGTGACACCTTTCCGGGTTCTCCCCCGACGCACTGATGTCGTTCCGGGCGTCAAGCATCAACTCGGAACTCGGAACTCGGAACCCGGAACCCTACTTTTTGAGCGAGTCCTTGTACCAGGCGACGGTCTCTGGCAAACCGTCCTCGAGCGAGCGCGGCGTCCAGTCGAGGTCCCGCGTGGCGCGCGTGTGGGCGTGAACCCAACGGTAGGTCGAGGTCTCGACGCTTTCGCGGTTGATCGGAAAGCGGAGGCGCGTCAGCCGGCTGATCGGATCCAGCACGGCGGCCGTGGCGCGGATGAGGGGGGCGGGCAACCGGAGCGGCGGCGCACGCACGCCGGCTTCGCTCGCGACGCGCTCGGCGAAATCGTTGATCGACGTCGCTTCACCCGAAAGCACATACGTCTCTCCGATCGCGCCACGCTCGCCGAGTGCCACCAGGGCACGCACGACGTCGTCGACGTGAACGTACGAGTACCAGCCCGGGTTCGTGAACAGGGCCGGTACACGCCGGCGGATCAGGTCCACGATCAGTCTGCCGTTCGGCCCGCGCTCGCCCGGGCCGTACACGGCGGCGGGACACGCAATGATGAGCGGCAGCCCGCGCTGCTGCGCCTTGCGCGCGATCCGGTGGGCGTGCGCTTTGGTCCGGTGGTAGATCGACGGGTACGGCCCATCGGATTCGCGCGTGTCTTCGGGCTCGCCGTCGACGGCGGGAACGAGCGCCGCGGTGCTCGATACGTAGACGAGCCGCGGCACACCCATGCTCTGCGCGACCAGAAGGAACGCGCGCGAGCCATCCACGTTGACGCGCTCCATGGCGCCCGCGTCGACGCGCCCGAAATCGAAGATCGCTGCGAGATGGTAGGCGAGGTCGGCGTGGTCGAGCCCGTATTGGAGCGCCGTGTCGTCGGTGATGTCGCCCTGGATCAGCTGCGCGCCCATCACCTCGAGGTCATGCGCCGCGCGTGTATCCCGGACGAGACAGCGCAGCCGGTCACCGCGCGCGGCAAGCGCGGCCGCGAGGCGCTTTCCGATGAAGCCGGTCGCACCGGTCAGAAACACGCACCGGCCGCCGCCATCGGGTCCGTTCGGGAGCGTGCGCGTGGTCACGTCGAACCGGTCGGCGTGCCCGGCGCTACGCGTCTGAAACGGGGCCGAGCGCCATCCAGCCGATGTCGACGCGGGTCGCGTCGCTGCCCGCGTCCTCGCGTTCGATCATCACGTCCATCTCGCGGGTCCGGTCCAATCGCGCTTGTGTTTGACGGCCGCCTGTCACGGCGTGCGCGGTGATCGTGACGACGCGTTCGTTGCCCGATGGCGACGTGAGGCGCAGCTTCCTGCCGATCGCCAGAGCCCCGGCGGACGCCTGACCGTCAACGAGCCGCAGCCTCAGCAGCCAGCCGCGCAGCGGGACCTCGACCGCGTCTGAGACCCGAAAGCGGAACCTGCCCGCCCCGCTCCGCGATCGCTTCCATGCGTTCATATCGCTGTCGTTTTCGAGTTTCGCGGAACCGCCGTCCGTCACGGCGTCCCCTTCAGAAGAGGATTCCGCCTTCTTGCGCGCTGGGCCGAACACGCCCGGGTGATCCGCCTAACGCCACATGCCGCCGCGTGGTGGGGCTCCCTTGGGCTCAGCAGTGAGGGTAGCGCCCGCTCCGCAACCCGTCAACGATTTCGACGCTCGCAAGCCGCCAAAGGTTGCAACCGTCACGAAACGTGCAAAACGTGAACCTTGACGTGCCCCGGGCCAGTGTTTAAGTTCGCGCCCACGTGTGGAGGGTGCGCAGGGTACGCAGTGCGCAGGGGAGACGAGCGGGAAGTGCGGACTGACGAGGCATGAGTCCCAGGCGCCGTTAGGTTCCAGTGGTATCACATCATGCGGGCTGAGGTCCAGAGTGGGGACCTGCGACGAATATCGTCATCGCGGGTCGCCTTTTTTTGCGCCCGCCGCGCGGCGCGGGAAGCGCGGCAAGTCGGTTTCAGGGTACGGCCACATTCGCAACCGCACCCCCGACACACCAATCATTTCACAACTCGAGGAGTGCTGCGATGGCTCGTATCAACGGCACCGTCAAGTGGTTCTCGCAGGAGAAGGGCTACGGCTTCTTACATCGCGAGGGCGGCGCAGACGTGTTCGTGCACTACAGCGCGATCCAGGGCAATGGGTTCAAGGTTCTTTACGAAGGCGAGGAGGTCGAATTCGACATCCTGGACGAGCCGAAGGGCCCGAAGGCCGCGAACGTCATGCGTCTGAACCCGCCGGCCGAGGCGCCACGGGGAGCCGAGAGCCGCGGCCCGGTGCACGCGCGCTCCGGCGGGCCGCGCCGCGAGAGCCGCTACTAGCCGGAACTAGGACCCAGGACTCAGGACTTGGATATCACCTGGTCCTGGGTCCTGGGTCCTGCGTCCTGGGTCCTGGGTCCTGGGTCCTGGGTTCTAAGTCCCAAGCTCTCTTCACCTGACGAGCAGAAGCAGCCCCAAGAAGCCGAGACCGCCGATCGCGAGCTTCAGCCAAGAGAACGGCTTGCCGGTTCGTTCGCCCTGGCGCGTCCAGATGAGGATCGAGCCGCAGCCGCGCCGGTCCTGATACTGCACCGGCGCGCCGGCCACGCC
>JBOHRM010000767.1:0-3032 GCA_050732715.1 Longimicrobiales bacterium | reverse complement strand
GTGCGCCGCGGTCGTTCTCAGCCCTCCGCGGCCCTCCGCAGTGCTGCCAGATTCTCGCCCACGGGGCGGTGTTCATTGAACACGGCGGCGCCGGCGACGAGCACGGTCGCGCCGGCGGCGACGACCTCGCGTGCGGTGTCGGGCGCGATGCCGCCGTCGACCTCGATCTCGACGGAGATCAGGCCGCGCTCCGCGAGCGAGCGCCGGACGGCGGCGACCTTCGCGATGCTCGACACGATGAACCGCTGCCCTGCGAAGCCAGGGTTTACGCTCATGATGAGCACGAGGTCGAGGAACGGCAGGATCTCATCGAGCATGGCGACGGGCGTGGCGGGGTTGATCGATACGCCGGCCTTCGCGCCGAGCTCGCGGACGCGGTCGACCGTGCGATGCAGGTGAACACACGCCTCCTGGTGCACGGTGAGTACGTCTGCTCCCGCGTCGGTGAACGCTTCGAGTAGGTGATCAGGCGCCTCGATCATGAGATGCACATCGAGTGGCAGCCGCGTCACCTTGCGAAGCGCGGCGACCACAGGCACACCGACGGTCAGGTTCGGCACGAAACGGCCGTCCATCACGTCGATGTGGATCCAGTCCGCTCCGCCGGCCTCGGCTTCGGCGACGGCGTCGGCGAGGCGGGCGAAGTCGGAGGCGAGGATCGATGGCGCCAGCTTGACGGTCATGCGGCGCTGCTCCGTGTCACGACCTCGACGCCCGCGGGTCCTGCGATCACGGCAGCCTTTGCGATGCCGAGGAAGAGCCCGGTCTCGACGATGCCGGCCCTTTCGCTCAGCGCGGTATGGATCGCGTACGGATCGGCGATGCCGCCCTCGAACGCGCAATCAATGATGAAGTGTCCCGCATCGGTCACGAACGCTTCGCCGTCATCGCCGGATCGCAGCGTTGGCGTGGCACCGATCCCTTCGAGAAAGCGGAGATGCGTGCGCCAGCCGAACGGCACGACCTCGATCGGGAGCGCAACGGTTTCACCGAGCCGGCTGACGCGCTTCCGCGCATCCGCGATGACGAGCATGCGCTGAGACGCGGTCGCGACGATCTTCTCCCAGAGCAACGCGCCGCCGTGGCCTTTGATGAGGTCGAGGCGCGGGTCGATCTCGTCCGCGCCGTCGAGGGTGAGGTCGAGCCGCGGCTGCTCGTTCAGTGTGGCGAGCGGAATGCCGAGTCGGCGCGCGTACGTCTCGGTCTCGCGTGACGTCGGCACACCGATGATATCGCGGAGCGAACCATCGCGCAGCCGTTCCGCGAGGCTGTCCAACATGTGGCGGGCGGTCGAGCCGGTGCCGAGGCCGAGGCGCATGCCACTCTCGACGTGATCGACGGCGCGCTCGGCGGCCTGGCGTTTTCGCTCTTCGACCTCTCCGGACATCAAGCCGGCGATTGGATCGCGCTGGCGCGACGCTCGTAGACCCGGCGGGCGGCGGCGGCGACGTCACCTGCGGTCAGGCCGTACTTGCGCAGCAAAGCGTCGGGCTCGCCGCTCTCC
Organism: Longimicrobiales bacterium; assembly: GCA_050732715.1. Classification (GTDB taxonomy): domain Bacteria; phylum Gemmatimonadota; class Gemmatimonadetes; order Longimicrobiales; family RSA9; genus JBOHRM01. The sequence goes on along the minus strand of JBOHRM010000767.1, from coordinate 1,528 downwards.
GCGTAGGTGTCATCGAGGCCGACGAACTCGATCGGCACGGGGTGCAGCCGTGCCGCGGCCTGAGCGACGCGTGCGCCCAGTCCGCCGTGCACGAGGTGTTCCTCGGCGACGACGATCGCGCCGGTTTCGATCGCGGCGTCACGCACCTCGTCCTCATCGAGCGGCTTGACCGTGGCCATGTCGACGACGCGAGCGCTGATCCCGTCCTCGGCGAGAATGTCGTGCGCGACGAGCGCGGCGGCGACCATCAGGCCGTTGGCGATGAGTGTGACGTCGGATCCGTCACGCAATCGTGTCGCCTTGCCGAAGCGGAAATTGGACGGCGTGGCGTCGTACACGAGCGGGGCTTTCGGCCTGCCCGAGCGGATGTACACGGGCCCGTGATGCTCGTACGCGGCGCGCACGGCGGCGCGCATCTGGTGCTCGTCGCTCGGCACGCACACGACGAAGCCGGGAAGGCTGCACGCGAGCGCGATGTCCTCGACTGACTGCTGGCTCGCGCCGTCGGCGCCGGGCGAGATGCCGCCGTGACTGCCCGCGACCTTCACGTTGAGCCTGGGATACGACACGGCCATGCGCAGCTGGTCGAAGCCTTTGAGGATGACGAAGCAGGCGAAGCTCGAGATGAACGGCACGCGGCCGCAGCTCGCGAGGCCGCCCGCCATCCCGACCATGTTCGCTTCCTGGATGCCGACGTTGAAGAATCGATCGGGGAACTCGTCGCCGAACGTCGCACTCTTCGTGCTCTTGGCGAGGTCGGCATCGAGCACGACGATTTCGGGGTGCTCGCGGCCGAGCTCGCGCAACGCCTCGCCGTACGCGTCACGCGTCGCCTGGCCCATCTTGAAGCCGGGGTAGAGATCGTTCACCTGCCGATCTCCTTCTCGTGGCGCGCATCCTCCTCGATCGCCTCCTCGGCGCGGGCGAGCACGTTCAGCTCCTTCAACGCCTCGGCCAGCTCTTCATCGGACGGCGCGACGCCGTGGTAGCGATTGTCCCCTTCCATGAAGCTGACGCCTTTGCCCTTGATCGTATTCGCGATGATGCACGCGGGTCCACGAACCTCGAGCGCCCACTCGAGCGCGGTACAGACCTGCCCAAGGTCATGGCCGTCGATCTCGCGGGCGCGCCAGCCCATCGCCTCCCATTTCGCCGCGAACGGCGCGAGCTCGATGATGTCCTCGATCGCGCCGTCGAGCTGGAATTTGTTGTAGTCGACGATGGCGAAGAGATTGGCCGGCTCGTGGTGCGCCGCGGCGAGCACGGCCTCCCAGACCTGGCCCTCCTGACACTCGCCGTCGCCGAGCATCACGAAGACGTTGTAGCGCCGGCCATCGAGCCTCGCCGCGAGCGCGGCACCGAGGCCGATCGACAGCCCCTGACCCAGCGCGCCGGTCGACGCTTCGATGCCGGGCACGCTGCGGTAGACCGGGTGTCCTTGCAGCCGACTGTCGATCTTGCGCAGCGTCTTCAGCTCGGCAGTGTCGAAGTAGCCGGCTTCGGCGAGCGCGGCGTACTGCACCGGCAC
>JBOHRM010000766.1:0-2474 GCA_050732715.1 Longimicrobiales bacterium | reverse complement strand
CAGCTGCGCGCCGCGGCTCGAGGGTCTCCGGCGCTCGCACCACCCGCTCGCGAGCCGACGCGGAAGGACCGTGTCGCGGCAGTTCCCGAGACCGGGAGGATTCCAGCCGGGACGCGACTATCGCGACAGCCTCCGCGCGGGCGGAAATGGTTGAACGCTGCAGTGCTGACAGCGGTCGGCGTCGCCTCCGCGCTCGGCGGCGCGCTCTGGCTCCGTGTCGGTGATTCGGCCCCGAACGAGGCCCGCGGGCCAACGACCATGCTCGTCCGCATCGTCAACCGCACACCGGACATCGGCTGGCCACACCTCGCCGAATCGCTCGAGGAGACGTTGGCGGCGCGAATGTCGAACCTGCCCCGGCTCTACGTCGCGACCCGGCAGGAGCAGATGTATCGAACACTGGGGATTCGCACGTCCATGGATTCCGAACCCCGCGCCCTCGAAGATGTGGATTTCATCGTGGCTGGCACAGTACACCAGACCGTCGAGCACATCCGCGTGGATCTCCGAATTCTCGACGGTGCCTCGCGTCGCGCGATCCGCACCCTCCACGTGAATCGACCTCGCGGAGACGTGGTGTCAATGCTCGACGAGACCGCCGAGGAACTCGCTGACACGCTTCGGCCACTACTCGGCTCGGCCGTCGCCTCGAGACTGGCCCGCGCCAGAGCCACGACGATCGGCGCATGGAGCGACCTCGAGCACTCGAAAGCGCTGTTGGCCGATGGCCGACGCTTCGCCCTCCGTGGAGCCAGCACTCAGGCTGGCGCGATTCTCACAATGGCGGATTCACTCGCGCATCGGGCGATGCGCGCCGATCCGCATTGGATCGACGCGCTACTTCAGTTGGCGCACGTCGACCGCGGGCGAAGCCTTATGAGGCTCACCAGCACGACTCCGGATATGTCGGCGGCCTCCGAGGACCTCCGGAACGCCACCGACATCCTGTCAGCCGCGGCCGCTCAGTGGCCCGATGAGGGGCGGCTGCACGACCTGGCAGGCACCGTCTCCTACGAACGATACATCATGACGCGACCGGATGAGAACGCCGCTCACCTATTGGAAGAGGCCGTACGCTTCCTGGAACGCGCGATCTTCTTGGATCCCTACGCCGCTCGCCCCTGGGTCACGCTTAGCGGTGTCCGCGCCGCGCAGGGCCAACACGCCGCGAGCGCCGTCGCCGCGCAGCGAGCGCTCGACCGCGACGTTTTCTCCGAGCATACGGACGAACTACACAACCGGCTGTTCCACGCCCACTTCGAACTACACCAGGACGAGGCTGCCGCGCGCTGGTGTGATGAGATCAACCAACGCAGCCCTGGCCGCGCGCTCGGCGCGTACTGCGAGCTCAACCTTCAGGGCTGGTCGTCGATCCGCGATCCCGACCTTGCCACCGCCGACTCTCTGGTCGAGAACCTCGATGCCGATCCGCCGGCGTTCACCGCCACGATGAAGATCCGGTTGCGTATGCTTCAAGCGGCGGTCGCCGCGCGACAGGGCGAAACAGCGACGGCGCGCCAGTTGCTCGACGACGCGATCGTTGATGCTAGACGCATAGGGGACAAGGGGGCGGCAAGCTTTCAAGCCGCCGCCCTTGTCCGCCTAGGTGAGTTCGACGCTGCTCGACGCGTGCTCGCCGACCGCACGAGCTCGATCGCCGACCGTGTCCTCGTTGACCGGTGGTTTCACCAATTGGCCGCGAGGAGCCCCGTCGAACCCTGATCGCCGTTGAGATCTTCCCAACAGTACCAGATGTCGTTGATCAGGAGACACGGGTCGGCGACCTGCGTGCCGTTGCGTTCGCGAGCAACGTCGTTCGGGTTGCCGATCACCCCCGGCGTCACAGCCAGGATGACGACGACGGCGAGAAGGCCGACTGGAAGCAGAACCCGGTACATTGCGAGCCTCCCATGATTGGGGTTGATAGTTGGCCTGCTAGTTAAGGCAAGGAGCCGGCGCCGTCCTGCCCGATTTCGTGTTAACGCGATATGTGTTACTGCCTTTCGTGTTAACACGATTTCCGTGATGACCTGTGCTCCTGTTTGCCGCATCGTTGCCAACAGCCTGAGCGATGCGGGTAAACCGATGACTCCCCAGCCCGTCGAAACCGCCAGGCGGATCCTCTTTCGATCGGAGGTCGATGCAATGGCGAGATCCGTCGCTCTGCTGTGTTGTGGGGTTAATCCGACCCTCGCATCCATGAACGCACGGTCCGTGCGGGCCCGCCTTCACCGGTGTGCGGAAACGCAGGTCGTTCAAACGCTGAAGTCGAGGGAGTTTCGCATCGTGAGCTGCTTGGACTGGCACGTGTTCCGCCGCCGTGCCGCCGCGACGCACGCGGCCGTGGTCGTTGCATCGCGCGCGGATCTCGACGGCTGGAGTACGGGGCTGCGCGCAATCGTGCATGACGACTTTCCATGCCCGCTCATCCTCGTCACGAGATGCGAGCGGGAGAACCTCCGCTACCTGAGCAC
>JBOHRM010000765.1:0-4814 GCA_050732715.1 Longimicrobiales bacterium | reverse complement strand
CTTCGTGTGTGTGTAGTTCTAAACTGGAGCACTAAAAGCCGGCGAAGCCCACGCGCTCAGTCCAGGTCGCGCGCCAGCCGGAGCCGGCTTCAATTCGTCGTCCGCTCACCGCTCGGCGCACATCCACGGAATCAGGCGCCTGGACCTGGAAGCGCGGCGCTGCTGACGCGCACTTGCGCGATTCGAGGCCGACCTCCTTGCGCGATCCATTTCGCCGTCGCAATTTAGCGACGGTGTAGTTAATTTGCGGATGAATCATGCGGCCACAGCGGAGAGGGGAGGTGCCGATGGGCTACCTCGGCGAGTTCGAGCAAATGATTCTGTTTTCGCTGCTTCAACGCGGTGAGGAGGCCTACGGCGTCGCGATCCGGGAAGCGATCGAGGAGCGGACGGGGCGTGTCGTGTCTTCGGGTGCGATCTACACGACGCTTGGCCGGTTGGAGGAGCGAGGGCTGGTGGTGTCGAGGCTGGGTGAGCCGATGCCGGGTCGTGCGGGTCGTCCGCGCAAGTATTACGCGCTCGAACCTGCGGGTGCGCGTGCATTGATGGATGCGCATCGGACGATGCAGGCGATGGCGAAGGGTCTGATCCCGAAGCTTGCGAAGGTGGCGGAGGGCCGGCAGTGAGGGGTGCACCGCGCGACTGGCAGACGCGGGCATTTCGCAGGGTCGCGGCGTGGGTGGTCCGCGGTCCTGATGCGCCGAGCATCCTCGATGACATGGACGAGCTGTTCGTGCATGACCTCGCGCGTGGCATGCCGCGTTGGCGCGCCGTCCTGCGATACGCCCGCAACCTGATCGGATCAGCGTACAGCGTCTGGCGCGCGAGGCACGGGCGGTCGCATTTCGTCGGTCCGTCGAGCGGCTTGGGCTCGAGGTGGGCGGGCCCGGCCGGGTGGCCGGGCGTGCAATCGAATCAACGAAGGGCATCGAGGTGGTCGATGAACGGCATGATGGAGGACCTGCGGCACGCGATCCGAACGTTGGGCCGGTCACCGGGCTTCACGCTGATCGCGGTCGGCACGCTCGGTCTCGCGATTGGTGTGAATGCGGGCATCTTCAGCGTCATTGACACCGTTCTGCTCGATCCGCTTCCCTATGACGAACCGGATCGGCTCATCTACATCGGGGGCACCGCACCAGGCTCGGACCTCCCGGACGAGTTCCCCGTAGGGACGGAGTTCTTGGTGCACTATCGCGAGCATTCTCGCCTGCTCGACGACCTGGCAATCTACGATGACTTCACGTCCACGCTCCGCACGGACGAGCGAACGGAACGCGTACGGATGGCGATATCCACCCCGTCGCTCTTCTCGACACTGCGTGTGGCGCCGATCGTCGGACGGTTGCCGGTGGCGGAAGACGAGGACGGCGTGGCAGTGATCAGCCATGCGCTTTGGACGACGTGGTTCGGCGCCGACTCCGCGGTGGTCGGCCGCTCGTACTCGATATCGGGCCGCATGCGAACGGTCATCGGGGTCATGGGCGCGGATTTCCGATTCCCCCGCGATGATGTGCTCCTTTGGATGCCGGTCAACATTCGGCCGGAGGAGATCGTCCCCGGTCAATTCGGTGTGCCGCTCGTGGCTCGCATGGCGCCGGGCGCTACGCGGGAGGCGGTGACGAGCGATCTCGCGCGGCTGGCGCGACAGCTCCCCGAGCGTTTTGGCGGGTCGGCGAACTATGCGCGCGTGATCGAGCGGCACCGGCCAGTGGTCCGCTCGCTCGAGGCCGAGCTGCTCGGTGATGTCTCGCGTGCACTCTGGATCCTGCTCGGCGCGGTCGGCGTCGTTCTGCTGATCGCCTGCGCGAACGTCGCCAACCTGTTCATGGTGCGGGTCGAGCGACGCCAGCGGGACCTCGCGATCCGGCGCGCGATCGGCGCGGGTCGCGGCCGACTGATACGCTCGGAGATGGCGGAGGTGGTGGTCGTGGCGGCGCTCGCCGGCGTTCTCGCCGTTGCGATCGCCTGGGTGAGCGTGCCGTTGTTGATTCAGTCGAGGCAGCTCGAGCAGAGTGGAATGATGGAAGCCGCCGCCAGCATCCCACGCCTCGGCGATGTGGCTCTCACGTTCCGGACACTCGTGTTCACCGCCGCGACGTCCTTGTTCGCGGCGCTTCTGTGCGGTCTGGTTCCCGCGCTCCGGTCGTCTTCGCCCCAACTCAATCGCCTGCGCGATGGGAGCCGCGGCTCGACGAGCCGGCGCCATGTTGCGCGCGATGCCCTGGTCGTCGCGCAAGCCGCGCTAGCGCTCGTACTGCTGATCGGGTCGGGCCTGTTGATGCGCAGCTTCCAGGCGTTGCGGAACGTCGACCCCGGCTACAATACAGAGGACATCTTCACGTTCCAGATCGCTCCGGAAGGCAGTGACCTGACGGACGGCCCGTCCTTCGCCCGGTTCCACGTGGACTTCATGGAAAGGATCGCGGCGCTGCCGGGCGTCGAGTCCGTGGGCATCGTCGAGAACGTTCCTCTCAACGAAGGCACGGCCGGCACCCGGTTCCGAAACGACGAGATGGCCGCTGATCCGGACGGTGGGACGTTATTGAATTTCACGTTTGCCGGCGGCGACTACTTCGCGACCATGGGAATCGACGTGCTGGCCGGGCGCGCATTCACGGAGGCAGACCACGTGTCGAGCCTCGGCAACGTCGTCATCAGCCGGTCGGCCACGAACCTGCTCTGGCCGAACGAGGATGCGATCGGAAAGCGGCTCCAGCGTGCGGGCTTCGAAACTTGGGAAACGGTCGTAGGCGTCGTGGAGGACGTTATGCAGGACAACCTCCGCGTCCCACCCGAGCCGCTCGTGTACTTCCCACTCGTCGGCCAGTCTCCGGACGCGTGGGCCCTCTCGTCGCCGGCCTATGTCGTCAAGACGCGGCGTGCGGAAACGATCGCGCCCGAGGTCCGGGCGCTCGTCCGGGAGGTGAGACCCGAAGCACCCATGTACCGCGTTTTCACCATGGCCGGCCTCGCCGCTGACTCGATGGTCGAGCTGACGTTCACCATGCTCATGCTCGGAATCGTGTCGGCGATGGCCCTGTTCCTCGGCGCTCTTGGACTGTACGCCGTGCTGTCGAACGTCGTCGCGGAGAGGCGGCGCGAGATCGGCGTGCGCATGGCGCTCGGCGCGGAGGCTCGGCGCGTGCAGCGCATGGTCGTCGCACAAGGAACACGCGTGGTCATCATCGGCGTCGTCATCGGCCTCGTGGTGGCGATCTGGGCGACCCGCGCGCTGGGAGGTCTGCTCTTCGGCGTCGGCGCTTTCGACGCGAGCACGTTCCTGGCGATGGCCGTGACGCTGGTCCTGATCGGCGTGCTGGCGAGCTACGTGCCGGCGCGTCGAGCGTCCAATGTCGACCCGATCGAGTCGCTGCGCGCGGATTGAAGCGCCGCGTGCGGGTTCACTTCCTCTTCCCTCTCCCCCGATCGGGAGGAGGTCAGGGTGAGCGGGTCTCGATCGCGCGCCGCAACCTCTTGGGCGCAGCTAGGAGCCACGCATCGCGGACGAAGTCGGATACCACGTCCCAGTCCGGCCCTTCCAGGTCGAGGCGAATCCCGATCCAGCCGTGGCGGCCGACGAAGGCGGGGACCCAGAAGCGGTCGGGATCGGCATTGACCAGGCTCTCCTGTACGCCGGGCTCCGCCTTCAACACGGCGCCGCTCCGCCCATCGTCGCCGAAGTGCTGGTAGAGGAAGTATCCGAAGCGCTTGCCGGCGACTTCCAGCGAGAGATGCTCGTTGTCCCAGGGGCTGATCGCGACGGTCTCAGGGTACGTCTCGCAGATCTCGGCGAGCCGCGCCCTACGTTCGCGAACGACCGCCAGGCTGGCGGAGGGTTGGCGGGTTGCTGGTGTCCGGGGCGCTGGCATCTTCGTTCCTCCGATCGTGCCGCGTAACGTCCGATCTCGAAGCTCGGGACCTCGGTCGCGTACGTCAACGGCCGTGTGAATCGCCGCTTTCAGCTGGACCCAGGGGGCGCGTTGCCCGGATCGAATGGTGGCGTCCGATCTGGGTCGTGTCGCCGTCGGGTGCTTCATCGTTTCGCTGCCAGCACGGGCGAGGAATGGCACACTTTGCGTTCGCGATCTGCGCCAACGAAGTTTCGGCCCGGCGTCCGGAGCTCATCGATCCGAGGTGGCCATGCAAAGCGTGCGCAAGGTGGAAATGCAAAGGGCGGCAACAGCAGCGGTCATGATCGCCGGGCTCACGGCGCCGGTCGTCGCGCAACAGCCGGCGGAGCTGAAGACGGCGCCCGAGCGGACGGACTACCGCGAGACGACCCGCTACGTCCACGTCGTCGCATTCATGGAAGCAGCCGCGGCGGCATCGCCGCGCATCTTCCTCGACACGCTCGGCTACACGTTCGAGGGCCGCGCATTGCCAGTTGCGGTGGTGGGCGACATCGCCGACGGAAGCCCGGAGGCCGTGCTCGCGTCCGGCCGGACGCGCGTCTACATCCAGGGCAACATCCACGCGGGTGAAGTCGAGGGTAAAGAGTCCGCGTTGATGCTCTTGCGCGAGATCGCAGGCGGTGGGCACGCGGATTGGCTCGACTCGCTCGTGCTGCTCATCGCGCCGATCTACAACGCTGACGGCAACGAGCGCATCAACCTGACGAACCGCGGCCCACAGCACGGTCCCGTCGGCGGCATGGGCACGCGTGCGAACGCGCAGGGCCTCAATCTCAACCGTGACCACACGAAGCTGGATTCGCCCGAGGCGCGGTCGCTCGTCCAATTCCTGTCGCACTACGATCCGCACGTGATCATCGATCTGCACACGACCAACGGCACGCGGCACGGATACTATTT
>JBOHRM010000764.1:0-2700 GCA_050732715.1 Longimicrobiales bacterium | reverse complement strand
GCCGACGGCGGCGTACGCGCCGAGGGCGACGATCGGCAGCCAAGCGACAAACGGCCCTCGCATCTTTTCGGTCATCGGTTCACTCTCCAACGTTGCTCGACGTCGCCATCGATTTCGCCCAAACCCGTGCCAATCGTCGCCGTCGCTGCCTGAAGCGCGATGAGCGACCGGCGGTGCGCGAGCCAGGAATCCCAGTAGCTCAGCTCTGCATCCAGAAGCTGATTTCTCAGCAGGAGGAGGGCCGTGAGGTCTATCTTGCCCTCACGATAGGCCGTCTCGAGTAGCTGCTGATTCTGCCGCGCGGGTCGCAGCACGTCGCGTTCGAAGATCGCCGCCTCCTCGCTCGCCGCGAGGTACGCCTGGTAGGCGTCCGCGACCTCGGTCCGGACCTGCACCTCGACGGCGTTTCTCGACCAGGCCGATTGTCGGGCCTCAGCGTCCACCCGGTCCGCCGTGCCCTGGTTTCGATTCCACAGGGGGACGGGGAATGCGACTCCCACGCCGAACCGGGACTCGCCGAACGATTCCTCCCGCTCGGCCAACGCACTGATCTCGAGGTTGGGGACCGCCTCACGTCGAACGAGCCGGGCAGACGCCTCGAGCTCGGCCACGGCGGCTTCGCTCACCGCCAGATCGGGCCGGCGTTCCAGCGCGACCTGCAATAGCGAATCAGGCCGCAGCGTCGTCGCCTCGGGCGCCTCCGGCACCTCACGTACGAGCTGAATCGGCGTGTACGGCGCGAGTCCGATCGTGCGTGTCAACGCCAGCTCCGAAGAACGAGCCTCGCGTCGGGCGCCAAGCACTCGGCCGCGGGCTCGTGCGACTTCGATCTCGGCGAGGCTCGCTTCGAGCGTGCTGATCTCGCCTTCGCCGAGCTGGGTCCGAACCGCCGCCAGCAGGCGCTCATTGGCGGACAGGATCTCTTCGGCCACTTCGAGCGTGCGCGCGGCGGCAAGTGCCGTGTAGTACGCTTCGCTCGTCTCCGCCACCGTCCGCCGCGCCGCGTCTCGCACCGTGCTTGCGGCGCGCCGGACTCCACTCTCCGCCGCGTCGATGCGAAGGCCACGCTGGCCCGCCCACTCGATCTCCTGCGAGAGCGCCGCCTCGTAGCGGCCGAAGCCACCGTCCGTCGCGGCGCCTGGCGTCGCAAGCTCGATGCGCGGGTTGAACGGGAGCACGCGCGCCTGGCGCAGGTCGGCCCGCGCGATATCACGTTCCTCGAGGTCGGCAAGAAACGAAGGGCTCCGCTCCAGCGCGAGCCGCTGCGCTTCCCTCAACGTGAGCCGCAGTGTGTCCTGGCGCGCAGGGTCTTGTGCCGCCAGCGGCGCCGCCGCGGCGAGCGCGGTGGATACCAGCAACAGAACACGCCAGTCTCGGCCGACCCCACCGAACGGGGAGCGGTCCGCCGGCTGCGAACCGGTTTCGAGCTCGACGCTGCCGGCGCCGATGCATTTCGTTCGTCTCCTCAAGGAGATCCTCTTCGACGGCTGAGAATCCGCGACGCCCGCCACGCGAATAACGCCAGCGCGCGGCGGATCCGTTAGCTATGTACTGGATGTCAGAGTGCGGCGGAGCGCCTCGTGGCGATCGCGCCGCGAATGAGCGCTAGGCTCGGGGCGGGTGCGTCAGCGCCTGAAAGGTCGACGTGTGTCTGAGGGACGTTTCTCCGTACTCGATGCGCGCGTCTTCGGCGAAAATCGCGAACGCGAACGATGGGATGAGTGCGATTCCGTGGTGATGAGTGCAATGATCACTCGAAGTGCCGTGCTCGTGGCCACGACCGTGCCGGTGCCCCGCGGGAGCGGAGGTGTCTTCGTGACCGTGCTCCCCGTCCACGTTCGCGTGCAACGTGGCCGCCGCCAGGTCCTCGTGATGCACCTTCCCGTCACGGAGCATGCCTACCAAGGCCTCCGCATTCGAGGCGGTGATCAGCAATAGCAGAAAGAAGGCAATCGCGCGGCGCATTATCACTTCCACTTCGGCCTGCCAGTCATGCCGAAACCAACACCAAGCTAGTCCTCGATCCTATGGCGGTCAAGCGTGCGCAACGCGGACCGTGACGAATGCGCTCGTGTGCAAGCGCAGGTTCTGGTCGTCATCGTGATCGCGTCGTTCCTCGGAGATTTCTTGTATCGGTGGCTGCACCAGCCGAGCCCCACGACCCGGTGAGGATCGCCGTGCGCGCGCCGTTCCCGGTGAGCCGCGATTCGATCCGGTACCGCCGTCCGAGGTCGGACGCCGTGCACTACGGAATGCGAGAGGCCTCGTCGAGCGCGCTCTTGGCGTACTCGACGCACTTGCCCAGCTCGGCCATGACGGTCGAGCCCGCGGGCGTCGGGTACTCGAGCTCGATCGTCGCCATGAACGGCATCCGCTCATCCCGCATCATCTGGAGCACCTGGCGGATCGGCCACGCGCACCGTCGCCGACGGCGCTGAACCCGCGGCTTTCGCCGGATCGAACGCATTCGCGCCGGCCGCGGCGGCGGCACCCGCAAGAAAGCCGCGCCGCGTTACACCAGTCTCGACTTCGCGCATCTCACCCATGGCGCTCTCATCCGTGAGAGGGTTCTGTGACGGTTCCCCGTCCCCATTTGCCGGTTCTCCGTTTTTTCAGTTCCGGATAACCGGGAACCGGGAACCATCTCCAGACGCGGAACCGGCCCCGAACGATGGCGGCCAGCAGCGCTCACGCCTTCAG
>JBOHRM010000763.1:0-3829 GCA_050732715.1 Longimicrobiales bacterium | reverse complement strand
CGAGGACGCGCCGATCTACGGCGTGCAGTTCCACCCCGAGGTCGCACACACGCCGCGCGGCGACGAGATCGTGTCGAACTTCGTGTTCGGCATCTGCGGCTGCTCGCCGGACTGGACGGCGGGTTCGTTCATCGATGAGACGATCGCACGCGTTCGCCAGCAGGTCGGGGCCGAGGCCGTGATCTGCGGCTTGTCCGGCGGCGTCGACTCTTCCGTCGCGGCGGCACTCGTGCACCGCGCCGTCGGCGACCAATTGACCTGTATCCTCGTAGACACCGGTCTGCTGCGCAAAGGCGAACGCGAAGGCGTCCAACGCGCGTTCGGTCGTCATCTCGGTGTGCGCCTCGAGGTGGTCGATGCGGCGGATGAGTTCCTCGCGCGCCTAGACGGCGTCGATGATCCCGAAGACAAGCGCCGCCGGATCGGCGAGCTGTTCATCCGCGTTTTCGAACGGGCCGCGCGCGACCACGGCGGCAATGCGCGGTTCCTCGTGCAGGGGACGCTCTACCCCGACGTCATCGAGTCCGTATCCGTGCACGGTCCGTCCGCCGTCATCAAGAGTCATCACAACGTCGGCGGTCTCCCCGCCGACATGCACTTCGAGCTCGTCGAGCCGTTGCGCGAGCTGTTCAAGGACGAGGTCCGCCAGGTCGGTCGCGAGCTCGGCTTGCCCGAGGAGCTCGTCGGCCGCCACCCGTTCCCCGGTCCCGGACTCGCCATCCGCATCCTCGGACCCGTCGACCGCCACAGCCTCGCCGTACTGCGCGAGGCCGACGCCATCTACCTCGACGAAATTCGCGCCGCCGGCCTGTACGACGACATCTGGCAGGCGTTCGCCGTGCTGTTGCCCGTCCGCAGTGTCGGCGTGATGGGGGACGCGCGTACTTACGAAAACGTGATCGCGCTGCGTGCCGTGACCAGCCGCGACGGCATGACCGCAGATTGGTTCCCGTTCCCTACGGACGTGCTCGCGAGAATCTCATCCCGGATCATCAATGAAGTGGCAGGCGTGAACCGCGTGTGCTACGACGTGAGCTCTAAGCCACCATCCACCATCGAATGGGAGTGAAAACGGCAATGCGGAATGATGAATGCGGAATGATGAATGCGGCGAACGTGAGGCCCATTCATCATTCATCACTCTTCATTCATCATTTCGAAGACCCGCCTCGCTCCGCCTCGAGCTGGACCGCGCCCTCCGCGGCGAGCCGGCGCAGATAGATGCCCGCGTAGTTCTCGTCGATCGCGGCGAGACGCCTTTCCGGCGTGGCCACGTATTCGGCATCACAACGATCACAGCGGACGCAGCGCGCATGACCGCTACCCACGAGCCGCCAGTGGCCGGTGCAGTTGTTGGCTGTGTGCTGAAGGTCCATACGTTCCGTCCAGCGTTTACTCTCACCCTACCGGACACACCCGCTAAGGTTGCAATCTCCAAGCCACGAATGCGTGACAGAGGTCGCGTTGGACCAAAGCGGAGGTCACGCAGCAAATGGCCGTGTCGCGGCGGCCGAACCGTTACATTCGCGGCCCTGCGTGCCGCGCCGCTGGCGGGTGCGCGGATCGAGGTGCGCATGGCGGACGGCAGTCGGCGCGCGGTCGAGACGCGGGCCGATGGAACGTTCGCGGTCCCGGCGTCGGCGACGAGCGTTGTCATTTCCCACGTCGGCTACACGACTCGCGCGGTCGTGCTGGACTCTACCGGCGAGCTCACCGTTCGGCTCGATGCATCGCCGTTGCAGCTGGATCAAGTGACGGTCACCGCGACGCGCGCGGCGAAGCGACTCGAGGACGCGCCGGGCTCGGTGTCGGTGATCGGCCGCGCCTCGCTCGACACGAGGTCGATCGCACGCGTGGATCAGGCGGTCGGCATGACGTCGGGCGTCTACAATCATCGTCCGAACGTTCTGGATGATGGTCACGGCTCGAGTCGGACGCCGAGTACTCGATTGACACAGACGCGCCGCCCGGGGCGGACCGACCCGCGCAAGAGCTCGTGCGCGGATACCATCTCGCGGAACAGCAGGCTGCCCCGCCGACGGTGCCTACCGCGCGAACGCTGTTGTTGCTACGCGTCGCGTCCCTGCTGATCGCGTTGGCCGTCCTGACCGGCTGGATCGGTCTCGGTCGGCTGCGCTCGCCGGTTCCGACCGCCCCGAGTGCGATCGAGTTAGACTCGATTCAGCGCGCCGGCGGATCGCCGAGCGCTGGACGACGCAGCCGGATAGTTCGCGGCCAACCCGTCACCGACATGCCGCGCGACGATCGCGTGACGAGTTGACCGGAATAGTTGCGGATATCTCGTCACGGTGAGGATGCGGTACGGTCGTGTGACGAGTTGGCCGGAATAGTTGCGGATATCTCGTCACGGCAATGACGGGCGGTCGTCGTCTGACGAGTTGTCGGGACGCTAGCGCGCGCGGGGGGAACGAATGCGTGGCTGAGCGACTCGATTGCGGCGGAGAGCCCCGTCAGCTCTCGAGTTGCGCGCTTCGCGACCGTCGCGTCGCGGAGGGCCAGCCGAATCGATCTGGTAGAGGCGATCGGAGCGGAGTAGGGCTAGTGGCCCGTCACCGAGGTTCTGACGGCCTGCGCGCACCGCTGCATCGCGCGGAGCATCGTTGCTCGTCGGTCACATAGCGTCGGCTATGCTCGCTCCTCGCGCCTTGCTCCGCGCGCGCTTCGGCGCGCTCGGCATCGTCATTACCTCGGTGACGGACCACTAGTCTGGATCTGTCCTCGATCCGGTCGACGAACGGCTCCGGTGAGACCTCCGTGTAGGATTTGCGTCGTGCGGGCGGTGCCACGCGCTGTCGGCCTCCAGCGCCCGCTCCAGGATCTCGACGGCCCGATCCAGTGTCGCGAGCTCGCCGGTGCCGAGCCGGCCGATCAAGGCGAGCACATGCTCGACCCGACGCCGCCGACCCGCCTCCAGTCGGCGCTGGCCCTTCGCCGTGGCGGCGACAGATACGACGCGCCGGTCATGACGGTCAGCAGCGCGACGCACGAACCCCTCCGCCTCGAGGCCGGAAACCAACCGCGTCATGGTCGGCGGCGTGACTTGCTCGGCGGTCGCCAGCTCGCCGATCGTGCGCGGGCCGCCGAACACCAGTACCGACAACGCCGAGGCACGCGCCGCACTGAGGCCGAGCGCCGTGTCGTCCCGTCGTGCCCGTCGCAAAAGGCGGATGGCGACCGAATGCAGCCGCCCGGCGGTCGCGGCCGTGTCATCCTCGGTGCGTACGGCTCTTGCTCCTCGCGTCATGTCCCAGTATTTAGTTAGGCAAGCTAAATAAATCAAGCCGCGAACGCACGGGTCACGCGAACGAAGGGGAGGAACCGCGATGTCGGAGCAGATGGGTGCGGGCGTCACCGGAATCGGGCAGATCATGGTGCCGACGCGCGATCTGGAGCGCGCGATCGCGTTCTACCGCAATCGGCTCGGGCTGCGGTTCCTGTTCCGGGCGCCGCCGAACATGGCATTCTTCGACTGCGGCGGTGTTCGCCTGATGCTGGGCGTGCCGGAGCAGTCTGAGCTCGATCAACACGCGTCGATCATTTATTACAGGGTCGGTGACATCGAGGTCGCGCACGACAGGCTCGCGCAGGCCGGTGTGCCCTTTCGCGAGGCGCCGCGGAAGGTGGCCGACCTCGGCTCGCACGACCTGTGGCTGGCGTTTTTCGAGGATCTGGACGGCAACGTTCTGGCGCTCATGAGCGAAGTCCCGAAACCCTGAGCGCTTGGCGGTGCGCAACGCCACACGCGGTAACCCCATAGGAAGGCGCCGGCAAGAAATCCGCGGCAGCGGCCTCGGACTGACGATGGACG
>JBOHRM010000762.1:0-2805 GCA_050732715.1 Longimicrobiales bacterium | reverse complement strand
CGCTCGCGCTGCGCGCGATCTGCTGGACCGCCGTGCCCGGGCTCGACGTGCGGAAGTAGCTGAGGTCGAGCGTCTTGTCACGTCGCGACGCGACGAACCCCGCGAGCATCAGCATCGCGCCGGCCATCGCCACCACGGCGCCCGCCGCGGCGAGCTCCGTGATGCGCAGCCGGTCGACCGCGCCGGGTGCCGTATCGCGGCGCCGCGCGGGACCGACGGCCCATTGCGCCGCGAGCGCGGAGACCAGGGAGACGGCGAGCAGGATCGACGCGACCACCGCAGCCGCGCTCGCGAAACGGTCCGCGGCCTCGGGGTCATCGAACGGGATCCGGACCGGGCCGACACCGCCGCCGGCGAGGATGAACAGCACGAGCGAGATCGCGCAGCCGGTGTACGTCAGGAAGAACAGCCGTTCCGTGCTGCGCGCGTTCTCGGGCGCGCGCAGCCAGGCGAGAAGGCGCCAGACCGCGGCGCCGACCACGAGCAGCGCGCCCGCGCCGGTCACCGCCGTGCGGGCGATCGGCACCGTCGAGACGATGCGCTCGCCCGCGTAGACCGCGGCCAGCCCGACCACGACCGCCCACGTCAGCCAATGCGGTGGCGGGTACACGCGCAGAAACGCGGACTTGCGACTCACTCCCACCTCTTCGCCTCCATGACTTTCGTCGCCATGAGCAGGAAGAAGTACGTCACCGCGACGTAGTACACGACGTTGCGCAGGTGCAGCGTCCCGATCTGGAAACCCGTGAAGTGCGTCGCGTGCAGTGCCAGCCCCGCGAACACCGTCGAGAGCGGCGGGTCGACCACCTGCGCGAGCGGCCAGAACAGGAACATCGCGGACGTCGCGGCCGCGCCGACCACGGCGGCCATCAGATAGCTTCGCGTAAGCGACGATGCGAACGTGCCGATCGCGAGCACCGCCGCGCCGATCAGCAGCAGGCCGAGATAGCCGATCGCGATCTGGCCGAACGACACCTTGCCGTTGACCAGGATCAGCAACGGCATGTACAGGCTGAGGAGCGTCATCGCCGCGAGGAACACGAACGCCGCGAGGAACTTGCCGAGCACGATCTGCCCGTCGCCGACCGGCGCGGTGCGCAGCACCGGCAGCGTCCGCGTCTGGCGCTCCTCCGCGATGAGTCGGACCGATAGCGCGACGGCCGCGATCGCGACCAGGCCGCTCATGTTGAAGAAGAAGCGCGCGAGCACCTCGGCGGACAGCCGCTCGCCGGCCGCCGGGCCGAGCGCTTCCGCGTAGAACAGCACGCCGCCGACGAGCAGCGTGATCGCGGTGACCGCGTAGCCGAGCGCCGAATGCAGGTACGCCGCCAGCTCGCGACGCAGGATCACGCTAGTCGCGCGCAACGCCGTACTCCCCTCCGACCAACTCGAGGAAGACGTTCTCGAGCTCACGTTCCGCGCGCTCGAGCCCGAGCACGTCGTGGCCCGCGGTGACCAGCGCGCGGCACACCTCGGCGCGGCAGTCGCCCCGCGTGTCGACGCGGAACGCGAGCATGCCGTCCTCTCGGCCCGCGAGCGCGACCGCCGTCACGCCGTCGACGCCGCGCAAGCACTCCGTCAGGCGGTCTGCCGCGTCGTCCTCGCCCGCGGCGCCGCCGGCCGCCGCGCGCGCCGTCACCCGTAGTCGTCGCGACCCGAGGAACCGGCCCGCCAGCTCCGCCTCCGTCCCCGTCGCTGCCGCGCGGCCCGCGTTCACCACGAGTAGCCGATCGCACACCTCGCGGATCTCGGGCAGGATGTGGCTCGACAGGATCACCGTGTGCTTGCCCTTGAGCGCGCGGATGAGCGTCCGCATCTCGACAATCTGGACCGGGTCGAGATCGTGCGTCGGCTCGTCCAGGATCAGCAGCGGCGGATCGTGCAGGATCGACTGTGCCACACCGACGCGCTGGCGGTAGCCGTGCGAAAGGTGTCCGATCAGCTCATCGCGGACGTGGTCGATCTGCGTCAGCGCCTCGACCTCCGCGACGCGGTCCGGCAGCGCTACGGGCGCGACGCCGCGCAACCGCCCCGCGAACACGAGGAAGTCGTGGACGCGCATCGCCTCGTAGATCGGCGGCACCTCGGGCAGATAGCCGATCCGGCCGCGCGCCGCACGCGGATTCTGCACCGCGTCGACGCCGTCGATCGAGACCGAGCCCGCCGATGGGCGGAGATCACCCGCGAGGATGCGGAGCAGCGTCGTCTTGCCGGCGCCATTGCGGCCGAGCACGCCGAGCGTCTCGCCGCGCCCGACCTCGAAGCCGATCGGCCCGAGGACGCGCTTGCTGCCGTATGCTTTTTCGAGATCCGTGACGCGAATCATTCCCACCTGGTCTCAACTTCGGGCCAGTGAGCCGCCGCCGGTGACGCCGGCAGCGCTTCCGTGTTGACGTAGATGGCCGCCCGCCCGCGTTGGCGGAGCAGGCGGATGCCGCGCCGGGCAAGGCCCATCGGCCCGCAATGATGTCAAAGCCCGGTGGTTTGCGCAAGGGGCCGTGGGCACGCGAGATAGCCGACCGGTTGCGCGCGGCGTCCAGCCTTAAGGTGATGGGAATGGACGTCTCTCTCGACTTTGAAGTTGCTAGACCTCATGGTCGGGCTTGAGAATGACTTTTCCCCGCAGCTCGTCTTCGCTCATGTGGCGGAATGCCGCGCGCACTTCATGCAGTTGGAACGTGCTATCGATGATCGGTGTGATCCTACCGCTTTCGAGGAGCTCGCTCAGGACAGCCATCGCTTCCTTCTTGATCGGCATCGGCAGACCTGGACCGCGAAGCTGCTTCACGAAGCCCGAGAGGAGCG
>JBOHRM010000761.1:0-12366 GCA_050732715.1 Longimicrobiales bacterium | reverse complement strand
GTACGGCGCGTAGTGCGCGCGGGCGACGAGCACGTGCTTGCCGGTCGGTGCGAGATCGGGCCACTCGAGCGACGGGACGGTGATCTCGACGTGCGGCCGCTCGGCCAGCCGCCCGTATTTGACGGCGTCCGCGGCACGCTCGAGCGCCGCGACCCGAGACGTGAGCGTCACGGTGCCGCTCAGCATCGCACTCGCCTCCTCGACGCCGGGCACATCCGGCAACGCATCCAGCGCGAAGAGCACGAACGCTGTGCACCCGCGGAAGCGGATGTTGTGGAGCGCGTGTAGCAGCTCGGGATCGAGCCAGACGGGATCGACCATGCCGAGCAGCGTGCGTGCGGGGTCGGCGGCCGACAACACACACCGCGCACGAATCTCCTCGCCCGTCTCGAGCGTGACGCCGACCACGGCGTCGTCCTCGATCATGATCCGCGCGACTGCCGCGCGAGTACGGATCGACACGCGGTTCGAGCGCGCGACTCGCTCGACCGTCGCGGTGAACGCGTCGGGGCCGGCGCGCCACCGGCCGGCCCTCCGGAGCGTGCCAGCGGCCGCGCCGACCGCGTGATGCAGGAGGTTGAAGCCGGTGCCGCCGGCGCGCGGCCCGTGACGGATGCTTTGAACACCCGCGGCCGCGATCGCGGCGCGAAGCGGCTCGCAGTCGAACCAGTCCTCCGCGAGCTGCTGCACCGACATCGGTATGATGCGTAGCAGCTCGACCATGTCCGTGCGGTCGAGCTGACGGAACCGGTGTGCGAGCCGGAGCAACGGCAGGGCGTCGCGCAGGCTCGCGAGCCCGAGGTCGGGCGCGGGGAGTTGATACAGCGTCTCGAGGAATCCGGCGAGTGTGTTGATCTGCTCGATGAATGCCGGCCATTTCCCGGCGTCGCTCACCGAATAGTGACGTATCGTGCGCGCGGCGGCCGCGGGATCCTGCGCGAGGCCGAGCCACTCGCCGGGTGCGAGCGCCACCGTCAGCGCCGAGCTCGTGTCCGTTCGCTCGATCCCGCTGAGGCGCAGCTTGCCCCGAACGATCGGCGGCACCCAGCCGGGATCGTTGGCGAGCGGCGCCGCGAAAAAGCCCGGCGCGAATTCGAGCGTGCTCGCCTGGCCCGCGACGGTCTCACCGCGCTCGACCACTAGGACGCGCCGGCCCGCCCGCCCGAGCGCGGCCGCCGCGACCAGACCATTCGCGCCGGCACCGATGACGATCGCGTCGCTCACTTCGTCTAGGTTATCGGGTTGCGGGTTGCGGGTCGCGAGTTGGCGTTCGAGTTCCGGATTTCGATTCCGAGTTCCGCGTTAGTAACGGATAACCCGCAACCCGAAACCCGCCAACCTGCAACCGGGGCGCGCGCAGCACGACCTATACGAGCGCTTCTTCCCGCTCCATCTCGGGCGAGTACTCGCCGCGGCGCGCGGCGCTGGTGACACGGGCGCGGTGCAGGAAGACCTGCTGCGTGCGCTCGACGTTCTCGGCTTTGCCGCTCCATGCTTTCTGTGGCGCGGCCTGCAGGCCTCGGCCGTACGAGAACGTAAGCTGCCATGGCGCACCCTCCGCGGCGGCGAGCCGGCTGATCGCATCGAGGTTGACGGTCGCCTCTTCGTCACCCTGGCCGCCGGAGAGGAACGCGATGCCGGGTACAGCCGCCGGGACGACGCGCTTGAGGCAGTGGATCGTGGCCTCGGCGACCTGTTCGGGTCCGGCGCGGTGCGGCGCCGACGCGCCCGAGAGGACCATATTCGGTTTCAGCACGATCCCTTCGAGCGCGACGCGCTGATGTCCGAGTTGATAGAAGACCTCACGCAGCGTCGACTCGGTTGCGTCGAAGCAGCGTTCGATCGAGTGGTCGCCGTCCATCAACACCTCCGGCTCCACCATCGGCACGAGGCCGGCCTCCTGGCTCAGCGCCGCGTAACGCGCGAGCGCGCCGGCGTTCACGGCGATCGCGTACTGGGTCGGTATGCCGTCGCCGATGTGGATCACGGCACGCCATTTGGTGAAGCGCGCGCCCAAGTCGCGGTACTCGGCGAGCCGGTCGCGCAGGCCGTCGAGCCCCTCGGTCACGGTCTCGCCCGGCGCGCCGGCCAGCGGCTTGGCGCCGATGTCCACCTTGATGCCGGGGATGACGCCCTGGTCTTCGAGCACGCGGACGAGCGGCGTACCGTCGGCGGCCTTCTGCCGGATGGTCTCATCGAAGAGGATGACACCGCTGACGTAATCCGCGATGCCCTCCGCGCGGAACAGCAGCTCGCGATAGTTGCGACGGTTCTCCTCCGTGCTCTCGACGCCTATGGCGGCGAACCGCTTCTTGATCGTTCCGCCGCTCTCGTCCGCGGCTAGTATCCCTTTGCCCTGCGCGACCATCGCGCGCGCCGTCTCGTTCAACTTCTGGATGTGTTCGTTCATCGTATTTACCTCCTCGACTCAGTTGTGCATGCCGCGGCAACGCCGCGACACGATCGATCGATGAAAGGCCTGGGCGAGTAAGGAATGCTCGCGCAGAGGCGCGAAGGTCGCCAAGGATCCGCAAAGAACTCTTGGCGACCCCTTCGCGTACTTGGCGTCTTGGCGCGAGCATTCCTGCCATCGACCGTGACGTTGGCCATAGCTTTCGTCAGTTGTCCAATCCCGCCGCCGCGGCGTCAACGATCCTGAAACGGGTGGTGGCGGGGCAAGCCGCAACTCGGAACCCGCAACTCGCAACCCGTCTCTAGGCGGCGTGCCGCCGTTGTCGCCTAGCTCAGGCGAACGGCCGGGCCTGCTGCGCGGGACGCGAAGAACTCGCAATCGCCGGCGCGAACCGGGAAACGCTCGATGTAGCGGGCTCGCCATTCCTCCAAAAATTGGGCGCTCGCGGCCTCCGGCACCAGGGCCCACACGCTGCCCCCGAAGCCGGCGCCGAACGCGGACGCGGCTACGGCGCCGAGCGCCCTCGCGGAGCGCGCGAGGTGCTCGGTCTCCGCGACCTGGTTGTGCAGATGCGTGCACGCCAGCCCGTGAGACCGGTCGACGAGCGCACCGAACCGTTCGAGATCGCGGCCGGCGAGCGCGGCCGCGGCCGCCGGGATGATTTCATTGGTCTCCGCGTTGAACTGGTCGACGCGATCGAGCAGCTCCTGCGCGGACGCATCCGTGTGGCGCGCCGCCGCGATCGCGTCCCGTAGCGTGACCGCGGCCTGGGGTCCGGACGCGAGCGCCTCGCCGAGGGTGGCATCATCGCGCCCGCTCGACTCGCGCCAGATCGATGCGGCAATGCGCGTCAACTCGGCCGCGCGGTTGTATGCGCCTCGAGCCGCGCCCGCCTTCTCCGCGCGCAGGCCGCTGCACGCGATCGCGAACACGTGATCCGCCGGCAGCGCGATCACTGCCTCGATCTCGAAGGGAGCGAAACGGTAACGCAGCACCTCGCCCGGCCGCGCGCACAGGATCGCGATCTGGTCTTCCGCGCCGCCGTCCGTGCCGACGCCGTCACCGCCCGCCAATCCGCGGAAGCGGCCGCCGTTCTCTACGCGCGCGAGATACGCGGCCAGCTCCTCTAGCGTGCCAATGTTGCGCGTGAAGGGCGTCGTCGCGCCGAGGTCGTTGACGCTCGCGAGCACGAGGAAGCACGCGATCACCAGCGCGGTCGAGCTGCTGAGACCGGACGCCTCGGGGAGGTCGCTCGCGATGGTGATGTCCGCGCCGCGCAGCGGGCCCGGGAAGTTGCGCGCGAGACGGCGCGCGACGGTCATCGGATACGCAGCCCAGCCGGCCGGGATCTCGAGCGCGGGATCGATTGGGAACGTGATGCGTTCGCGCGCGCGACGATCCGTGATCGTGACGCCGGCATGATCGCGCGCCACCGCCGTGACCCGGATGCCGCGGTCGACGGCCGCGAGCAGGCTGCGTCCGCCGGCGTAGTCCGTGTGCTTGCCGAGCACCTCGATCCGTCCGGGCACGAAGAACGTCATCTCGGGGTGCGTGCCGGTCGCGCCAGCGTCGCCTGCCGTCCGAGCATCATGCCGCGGTGCGGCCAGCAGCGCTCTCAAAGCCGAACCTCGTGGCCGCGAAGCCAACGCGATGCCGTCTCGATGTCCTCACGGCACGACAGATCGATGACCGGCTCGTCGACGGGTATGATGCGAAACCGCTGGCCCAGAACGTCGATCGCATGGCTCACGGCGTCCACGAGCTCGAACTCGCCGCGCACGGAGCGGTCGATCGCACGGCATGCATCGAAGATGCGCGGGCCAAAACGCCAACACGTCATGCTGACCCACGCGCGGCCGAGGGGACTCGGCGTGTGCTCGGGCGCCGTGGGCTGAACGCGGAGATTCGGCTTCTCGATGATTCGTTCGAGGTCCCCGTCGCCGTTCGCGATTGCGAGCGCATAAGCGGCGATTCGGTCCGGCGTGACGTTGCCGCGCGATGTCAACGTGTCCGCCCGGAACCCGGCCATCGCGTTGCCCTCGACGGCGCGCAGCGCGGCGAGCACGGGCGCGGGATAGTAGTTGTCCGAGTTGATCACGATCACCGGCTCACCTGCCGCGAACGGCTCTGCCGCGAGCAGGGCGTCGGCCGTGCCGATCGGCTCCGACTGAACGGCCGCTTGGAGCCGCACGCGTTGAACGCCGATGCGCGCGAAGTGCTCCACGATCGGATCGGGGCCGCCGCCTACGACCAGACACACGTCGTCAACCCCTGCGTCCGCCGCCGCGCTGATCACATGGTCCAGGTATGCACGGCCATTGATCGGGACCAGCCCTTTGAGGCCGCGCGCGGCCATCCGCTCCTGTTCCGGCTCGAGCTGGAGCCCCGGCGCCTCCTCGCGCATGCGCCGGCCCCGTCCAGCGGCCAGAATCACGATCTTGCTCACGGCGCGGAGTATACCGAGGGCGGCGGCGCGGTGGAAGCGGTGCAAGTTGGTTGCGGCGCTCCGCCGACCCCGCTACGTTCATCGCCAACCCCGGGCAATACAGCACGCAACGTTGCGCCGCACACACGCACAGTTAGAACGCCGTGCCGCCCGACCTCCAACCCTGGCGCACACTCGCGCCCAACGGCATCGAGCGCGCCGTGATCCGCGTGACGAGCACGTCACCGGACCGCGGGCCCAGGCGGAAGCTTGCCTCGGCTCTGCGTGGCTGCATGTGCGCATGGCGCCCCGCGCCCGTGGACGTCGAGGTCTACGGTTTCAAGGCACGGCTCCACCCGAGAAAGAACCGCGCCGATCGACGCGCCCTCTTCTATCCGACGCGCTGGGACGCCACGGAGCGTCGGCTCCTCGACGCGCTCATCGCGCCCGGCTTCCAGTTCATCGACATCGGCGCCAACACCGGCCTCTATTCGCTCTTCGTCGCCGCGCGCGCTGGGCCCGACGCGAAAATCATCGCCGTCGAGCCCCAGCCCGAGGTCAAGGACTGGCTCGCATTCAACATCGCAGCCAACGGCTTCACCACGATCCACTGCGTCGATGCCGCGATCGCCGCGGGCGTCGGCCTCGCAACGCTCACACGGCCCAGGCACAATCGCGGGACCGCATCGATCACTCGGCCGGGCAGGCGGAACGTCCAGGTCGCGACGCTCGGAATCCTCGACCTCATGAACCGCTTCGACATCGAGCGCGCCGACGCCATCAAGATCGACATCGAGGGCGCCGAGCAGCCGGCGATCCTCGCGTTCTTCGACGCCTGTCCCGAAACTCGCCTGCCTCGCCACATCTTCATGGAGACCGTCCCACACCGCTGGACGATCGACTCCGTCGACCTCGCCCGCCGCGCCGGCTACACCGTTCGCGCCCGTACGCACATGAACACCGTCTTCGAGCTCTCGTCGCGTCGCTCGTTTTCGAGCGGCTTGACAGTCGAGTAACGGCGCCGTAATGTCCGTACATACGGACATCATCGCTGTAAGCGTTTCCACGTTTCAGCCCAGGTAGGACGCGATGGAATGGCAGCGGACTCGCAACGATCTCCTATCCCCTGCATCTCATAGTTGTCAAGGGGCGGCGCCGCCGTCGCGCGTGGGCGCCGATGGAAGCAAGGGCGCTGACGGCTCGGCGGGCGCGGGATTGGGCGTGGCTTCTGGCCGGCGGCGCCGACCATGGGCGCTCGTTGTCGCGGGCGTTGTGACGGCGATCGCGGGGCTGGTGGATGGTAGCCGCGCGGAGGCGCAGGAACAGGCGGCGGCGGGGCAGGTAGGCGGCGTCGTGACGGCGGCGGAAGACGGTCGTCCGCTGGCCGGTATCGACGTGGCGGTGAAGGGCAGCGACATCCGGACGCTGACGAACACGAACGGCCGTTATTCGTTGGTTCCTCCGAGCCCAGAAGACACGCTGGTGTTCGCGTCGATCGGCTTTCAGTCGCTGGAGGTGGCGATCGACGGCCAGTCGGTGGTCAATGCGAGTCTGGCGTCGGAGGCGATCGCGTTGCAGGAGATCGTGGCGACCGGGTATGGCGTGCAGCAGCGGCGCGACGTGACGGGTGCGATTGCGAGTGTGACGGGTGAGGAGCTGGCGGAGGTGACGACGGCGTCGGTGCAGCAGGCGTTGCAGGGGAGGGTGGCGGGCGTGCAGGTGAACGCCATCTCGGGCGCGCCGGGTGAGCAGGCGGTGGTCCGG
Source organism: Longimicrobiales bacterium (assembly GCA_050732715.1). GTDB lineage: Bacteria > Gemmatimonadota > Gemmatimonadetes > Longimicrobiales > RSA9 > JBOHRM01. The sequence goes on along the minus strand of JBOHRM010000761.1, from coordinate 5,764 downwards.
ATCCGTGGGGTGGGCACGTTGAACAATGCGTCGCCGCTGTACGTGGTGGACGGCATGTTGCTGGACGACATCGCGTTTCTGGATCCGAGCGACATTGCGTCGGCCGAGGTGTTGAAGGACGCTTCTGCGACGGCGATCTACGGATCACGTGGCTCGAACGGCGTGATCATCGTGACGACGCGGCGTGGCGCGATCGATCGGCCGACGCAGTTTCGGCTCAGCGCGTACACCGGCGCTCAGCGCGTGCTGAACCCGATCGAGCTGGTCAACGCGCGTGAGTACGCGATGCTGGCGAACGAGCTCGCCGCGAATCAGGGGCAGCCGGACCCGTACTTCGGCGACCCGGACGCGGTGGGCCCGGGGACGGACTGGCAGCGTGAGATCTTCCAGACCGCGCCGATGAGCAGCGTCCAGCTTTCGAGCCAGGGCGGTACGGATCGGATCACGTACTATTTCAGTGCCAACTACGTCGATCAGGCCGGTGTGATCCCGAAGTCGGATTACGCGCGTTTGACGCTTCGGCTGAACAACGATTATCAGCTGACGGATCGCTTTCGGCTGGGTCACAACATCAACTTCGCGCACGAGGAAGGAGAGCGGGCTCCGGGCGTGCTCGGCGATCTCTATCGTGCGGATCCGACGATCACGCCGCGCAATGACGACGGCGAATTCAACGACGCGAATCTGCGCGCCTCGGCGGGCAATGCGTCGGCGAGAGTGTTCTACACGAACAACACGGAGGACGGCAACCGTCTGGTCGGCAATCTGTTTGCGGACGTCGACCTGTTCTCGGGTCTCTCGCTTCGATCGAGCTTCGGGCTGGACTACGATCGGGAGACGTTCCGTGAGTTCACGCCTGAGTTCTCGGTTTCGCCCACGCAGCAGAACCAGATATCGGATCTGCTGGTCAAGACATACTCGAACAGCTCGTGGCTGTGGGAGAACACGGTCACGTTCCGTCGAGCGACGGCCGAACATCAGTTCGACGTGCTTGCCGGAATCACGATTCAATCTTTCTCGAGCGATTCGCTGGGCGGCACCCGCACGAACATCGCGGGGGACAGCGAGAACCTATGGTATCTGAACGCGGGTGACGCGGAGAGCCAGACGAACTTCAATGGGTCGGCCGACTGGAAGATGCTCTCCTACCTGTTCCGCACCAACTACACGTTTCTGGATCGGTACCTGCTGACCGGGTCGCTGCGGGTCGACGGCTCTTCGCGGTTCGGCCGGGAGAACCGGTACGGCTACTTCCCCTCGTTCGCGCTGGGCTGGAACTTGGCGGAGGAGTCGTTCCTCCGGGACGCGCGAGGGATCGACGCGCTCAAGCTTCGCGCGAGCTGGGGCAAGATCGGCAACGACAAGATCGGCGAGTATCCGGCGATCGCGGTGGTGGACGGCAACCTGAACGCGGTGTTCGGGCCTGACGAGTCGCTTCGATTCGGAGCGAGCCCCGTATCGCTGGCGAACCCCGAAGTGCGGTGGGAGCAGACCAGCCAGACGAATGTCGGTCTCGACGCCGCGCTCTTCGGCGGCCAAGTGGAGGCGACGTTCGATTATTACCGTCGTCTCACGGACGGCATTCTCGTGCAGGTGCCGATCCCAGGGTACGTCGGTGTCGGGAATCTCCCGTTCGTGAACGCCGCGGAGGTGCTCAACAGCGGTTTCGAGGGCTCGCTGACGTGGGCGGGCAACGTGGGCGGTCTCGGGTTCCAGCTGGGCGCCAACGGCTCGACGGTGAAGAATGAGGTGCGATCGCTGGGTGAGGGTCAGGAAGAGATTCTCGGTGGGGGATGGGGCAACGAGATCTCGTTCTCGACACGCACGGTCGTGGGCGAGCCGGTCGGTTCGTTCTGGGGCTTCGAGGTCGACGGCGTGTTCCAGACGGAGGAGGAGATCGCGAGCTCGCCGACGCGCGGCGGTGAGGCCCCGGGTGATCTGAAGTACGCGGACTTGAACGGCCGTGACCCCGTGACCGGCGAGCTCACCGGCATGCCGGATGGCGTCATAACGAACGACGACAAGACATTCCTCGGCTCGCCGATCCCGGACTTCATCTACGGCTTCAACGCTCGGTTCACGTACGGCGGCTTCGACCTGTCCGCGGGTTTCGCGGGCCAGTCCGGCAACAAGGTGTTCAATGCGAAGAAGGCCGTGCGCTTCGGGGTCGAGACCTTCGAGAGGTCGTACCTGGATCGGTGGACGGGTCCGGGCACGAGCAACACCGAGCCGCGTGTCACGAACGCGGGTCACAACTATCAGGCGTCCGAGTATTTCCTCGAGGATGGATCGTTCCTCAAGCTGCACAGCGCGCAGCTCGGCTACGAGCTGCCTCAGAACTGGGTGAGCGGGCTGAGCGTCGCGCGGGCGCGGCTCTACGTGAGCGGCACCAACCTGTTCATCGTCTCGGACTATCCGGGCTACACGCCCGAGGTGGTCGATCCCAACGCTTCGGTCATCAATTCCGGCATCGACCTGGGCCTCTATCCGCCGGCGCGCACGCTGACGTTCGGCGTGGACGTCTCGTTCTGAGCGTGAACTACGACATGGACCTCTGACCTGTGCGAGCCATGAAACTCTCGATGACTCCAGCGCGCAATGCGCGAGCCGCGTCCGGGCTGCTCTGCCTGCTCCTCGCGGCGGGCACGGCCGGATGTGACGACCTCGTCACGACGGTGCCACGCGGTCAGTTGACCGAAGAGAATTTCTTCGAGACGATCGAGCACGCCGAACAGGCGACGAACGCGACGTACAGCATGCTCCGGGACTGGTCCGTTCACGTATTCTCGTGGTTGGGCGTGACCGACATCGTCTCCGATGATGCGACGAAGGGGAGCGTCCCCGCGGATGCCGAGTTCCTGCTCCAAGTCGACAATCTGACGTTCGACGCCGGGAGCATCGCGTTCAGCACCGTTTGGAACGGCTACTATCTGGGTATTTTCAGGGCGAATACGGCGATCCTGAACATCCCGCAGGTCGAGGGCGACGACGCGATGGAGGCCCGTCTGATGGCCGAGAACCAGTTTCTGCGGGCATACTATTACTTCTTCCTCGTTCGCGCGTTCGGTGGTGTTCCGTTGCTCACCGAGCCGCTCGAGCAGGGTGACTTCATCCGGCCGCGGGCGACGGCGGAGGAGGTCTACGCGCTGATCAAGCAGGATCTCGAGGAAGCGATCGCGGTTCTGCCGGAGAAGAGCGAGTACACCACGGAAGATCTCGGCCGCGCCACGAAAGGCGCCGCGCGTGCGATGCTGGCTCAGGCTCACCTCTACGAGGGCGACTTCGAGAACGCATACGCGCGGGCGATGGAGGTGATCAACTCGGGTGAGTACAGTCTTTACCCGAGCTATGCGGGGATCTTTACGTCTGACGGGCAGAACTCCTCCGAATCGGTCTTCGAGGTACAGGCCGTCGCGCTCGAGCAAGGCGGCGGCGGCAACGGCCAATATTCGGAGGTCCAGGGTGTGCGCGGGACGCCGGGTCTCGGCTGGGGGTTCAACACGCCGTCAGACGAGCTCGAAGCCGCATACGAGCCCGGAGACCGCCGTCTTCAGGCGACGATCATGCACCCCTGGGAGCAGCTGCCGGACGGCTCGAACTTCGTGGTATACCTGAATCCCAGCATGCCGAACAACCGGTACAACCAGAAGTCGTTCACATCGATCGAGACGCCGGGCGGCACGTGGAACTCGGGTGTCAACATCCGTCGCATCCGTTACTCGGACGTGCTGCTCATCGCGGCCGAGGCCGCTTACCGTACGAATCGGGTCGATGAGGCGAGGGCGTTCTTGAATCAAGTGCGCGAGCGCGCGCGCGGTGGCCAGACCGTGACGCTCGGTTTCGCGCCCGAGGCGATGTTCGAGCCGATCGCGTCGCAGATCCTGGGACTGCCCGAGGGTTCGAGCCGTGTGTTCGTTCGTTACGTGCCGTCCGGTACGCCCGCCTACGATGCCGGACTGCGGGGCTTCGACGGCGTGTGCGGCGATGCCGAAAACGCCTGCGCGTCGAGCGCCGTCCCGCCGGTGCGGGTGGTTCACGCCGACATCATCCAATCCGTCAACGGTACGCCGGTGACGAACGTGGCCAGCTTCGACGCCGCGGTTGCTACCGCCGCTGCGGGTGCGCAGGTCGAGCTCGAGGTGCTCAGGCTGACCCAGCCGCAGGCGGGCACGACGGAGAGTCAGACGCTGAGCATCGACGTGCCGGCACAGCTGCTGTTGCCCGACGTGACGGAGAGCGGAGAGCCGCTCCTCGAGGCGATCTGGCGCGAGCGGCGAGTCGAGCTGGCGATGGAGCAGCACCGCTGGTTCGATTTGATTCGTCAGGGACGCGCTGCCGAGATGCTCGCCGTGCACGGCAAGACGTTTGTGACCGGCACGCACGAGCTGTATCCTATCCCGAGCTCGGAGATGGCGGTCGCGGGGCTCGAGCAGAACCCGGGATACTGATCGCCGATAGGCGAAGACCCCACCGCCCCCCGAGAAACGCTGTCGTTTGGTCGGATGTGCGTGATTTCATGCTTCGCTGATGCCGAGCGAAGCCGCGTGGAGGACAGTGAGGAGGAAGGCGTTCGTCATCCCCCTTGTGCTGTGGCCGATAGCGTGCGGGCCGTCGTCCGACACGCTGTACTCGGGCGCGCTGCCTGAGCGCGTAGACTTCAATTTTCACGTCAAGCCGATCCTTTCGGATCGCTGTTTCGCGTGCCACGGGCCGGATGCCCGGGCGCGCGAGGCGGAGCTTCGGGTCGACATCGAGGATGGGATCCGGGCGGTGCTCGGCTCGGGCGTTTTCGGACGAAACGAGGTCCTGCGTCGCATCACGGCCCATGATTCCAGCGAGGTCATGCCGCCGCCGGAGTCCGGCCTGTCCCTCTCGGATTACGACAAGGCGATCCTTGCCCGATGGATGGAGGAGGGTGCCGAGTATGCGCCGCACTGGGCGTTCGTACCGCCGATCACGCCGGAGCCGCCGGAGGTCGAGGATGACGAATGGGTGAGAACGCCGATTGATCGTTTCGTGCTGGCCCGGCTCGAACGTGAAGGGATGGCGCCTTCGCCCGAGGCGGATCGCACGCGGCTGATCCGCCGGGTGACCTACGATCTCACCGGGCTCCCGCCGACGGTGGCGGATGTCGAACGCTTCCTTCGTGACACCTCCGCGAGCGCCTACGAAGATCTGGTCGACCGCTTCCTCGCGTCCCCTGCGTACGGTGAGCGCATGGCATCGCAGTGGCTGGACCTGGCGCGATACGCGGATTCGCACGGCTACCAGGACGACGGCGTCCGATTCATGTGGGGCTGGCGGGACTGGGTGATCCGCGCGTTCAACGAGAACCTGCCGTACGATGCGTTCGTGACGGTTCAGCTGGCGGGTGATCTCCTGCCGGACGCGACGCGCGACCAAATTCTGGCGACGGGCTTCAATCGCAATCACGCACAGACCGCGGAAGGAGGCATCGTCGACGAGGAGTACCGCGTCGCGTACGTCGTCGACCGCGTGAAGACGGTGGGGCGTGGGCTGCTCGGCCTGTCGACGGATTGTGCGCAGTGTCACGACCACAAGTACGATCCGATCACGCAGGAGGAGTACTACCAGCTCTTTGCGTTCTTCAACAACGTGGACGAGATCGGGCTGGGCGCGATCGATGGCAACAACGGCCCCGTGTTGCTGCTGCCGGATGAGGCGACCGAGCATAGGCTGGCCGTGGTGCGAGGCGAGCTGCGCTCACGGGAGCGGTCGCTCCGCGAGTATCGCGAACGGATCG
>JBOHRM010000760.1:0-3903 GCA_050732715.1 Longimicrobiales bacterium | reverse complement strand
GACGCGATTCTGTATGCGTTCGATGCTGGGTATCGCAAGCGCGCGAAGCAGCGTCAGCTCGAGCTTGACGACTCGTTCGGCGCGGCCCTCCGCCGGCTTCGCCTCTTGAAGGGTATGTCGCGGCGGGATTTCGCTCCGCTCTCTGCGAAGTCGATCGCGCGGATCGAGAGGGGTGAGGTCGCGCGTCCGCGGGCCCGGACGCTGGGGCGGATCGCGAAAAAGCTGGCGGTCGAGCCGGACGCGATCGAGACGTATTGACGCGCGTGCTTCGGGCGGTGGTTCCGCGAGCGAGCGACCGTGTGTGACCGCGCGGGCTCGCGGAATTCGGCCTTGTGTTTCACATGATATGATCTGACCGAGGACGGGTCCGTTACGACGATGCTCGTCGCCACGCGCGGGCAATTTTCATTTGCATCGGTCCGGTTGATGCCATACCCTGCGGCATGCAATCGGTGACGCAGCCGATCGGCGCGCTCGCGGCGTCGGACTGGGCGATCGTCGTGGGCTACCTGGTGCTCGCGCTGATTGTCGGCGTAGTGGTGTCGAGGGTCGCGAGCCGGTCGATCGACTCGTATTTCGTTGCGGCGCGGACGCTGCCGTGGTGGTGGCTCGGCACGTCGATGGTGGCGACGACGTTCGCGGCTGACACGCCGCTGGCGGTTGCGGGGCTGGTGGCCAACTACGGAGTGGCAGGCAACTGGTTCTGGTGGTCGTGGGCGGTGTCGTACGTGTCGATGGCGGTGGTGTTCGCGGCGTTGTGGCGGCGCTCGCGCGTGATCACGGACGCGGAGCTGGTCGAGCTGCGCTACAGCGGCCCGAGCGCGACGTTGCTTCGTGGGTTCAAGGCGATTTTCTTCGCGATTCTGATCAACGGCATCGTGCTGGGTTGGGTGGTCCGCGCGATGGTGAAGATCACGGCGCCGTTCGTCCACTGGCGCGAGTGGCTCGGTGCCGGCTTCGTCGATGGGTTCGCGGCCGTGTGGCCGGACGTTCTGACGATCGCGACGCCAGAGGCGACGATCACGGTGGTCGCGCTGTTCGTGTTGATCACGATCTACTCGAGCCTCGGTGGCATCCGCGGCGTGATCCTGACGGATCTCCTCCAGTTCGCGCTTGCCATGGTCGGCGCGATCGCGTTCGCGTGGGTCGCGGTGCGCCATGTCGGAGGCATCGACGGGTTGCTCGCGGGCCTCGACCGTCACTATGGCGATGCCGATCGTGTTCTCGCGTTCGTTCCCTCGTCGGGCGCGGCGTGGATGCCGTTGCAGGTGTTCTTCATTTACATCGCGGTGCAGTGGTGGGCGCAGTATTTCAGTGATGGCAGCGGCTACCTTGCGCAGCGACTGTTCACGGCGAAGGACGAGGCGAACGCGGTGGGCGGCGGCGTGTGGTTCGTGGTGGCGAACTTCGGGTTGCGGACGTGGCCGTGGGTCCTCGTTGCGTTGGTCGCGCTCGTGGTCTACCCGCTCGGGGCGGAGCCGGCGGGGGTGGCGGGGGCGATGGTGGCGGAGGACCGTGAGATGGCGTACCCGGTGCTGATGGCGGTGCTGCTCCCCGCGGGTGTGCTCGGGTTGTTGTTCGCGTCGCTGCTCGCGGCGTTCATGAGCACGATCGATACGCACATCAACTGGGGCTCGAGCTATCTGGTCAACGACATCTACCGCCGGTTCCTTCGGCCCGCGGCGTCGCAGCGCGAGCTGGTGGCCGTGAGCCGGCTGGCGGTGGTGGCGCTGGCGGCGCTGGCCGTCGTGATCGCGGCGCGCATTTCGAGCATCGAGCAGGCGTGGCGATTTTTCGTGGCACTCGGGGCCGGGCTCGGGCTGCCGGCGATGCTGCGCTGGTTGTGGTGGCGGGTGAACGCGTGGACGGAGATCGCCGGCATGACGGTGGCCGTGGTTGCGGCGATCGTGCTGTACAGCGTGGTTCCCGACGCGCGAGAGGAGTACCTGTTGCTCGCAATCGTATCGGTCGCCACCGTGGCGTCGTTGATCGCGACGTTCGTGACGCCGCCGGTCCCGCGCGAGCATCTCGAGGCGTTCGTGAAGCGAGTCCGGCCGCCGGGCTGGTGGGCCGGGCTGCCGGGCGCGCCGCCTCGTGCCGTGATGGGTTGGATCGCGGCCGCCTGGGTCGCGGGCAATCTCGGCGTCTTCTGCGTCATGTTCGGCGTCGGCTACGTGGTCTTCGGCCGCGCGCCACTGGGATTCGCCCTTACGCTCGCCGGCGCGGCCGCGCTGGTGTTCACATTGCGCGCCTTGAAACGGTCGCGCGAGCTCCGTGGTCCCGATCCTGCCGTTCACCGTCGCGAACGGCAGCCACAGGAGCAGCGCGGGTGAAGGTAGCGTCGGGCGAGAGAACGCAGGCGAGCGATCGGGTCGCGGGAAGGTCCCGTGAGCGATGAGGCGATACGTGCGGTCATCATCGGCGCGGGATCACGCGGCAACCGTGTGTTCGCCGAGCTGATGCGCACGCAGGACATTGGCTGGCGCGTCACCGCCGTGGTCGAGCCCGACGTCGGACGGCGAGACGTGTTTCGCGTCCGCCACGCCGTGCCGGCCGACGCGGCGTTCGCGAGTATGGACGCATTCCTCGATGCGCCGCGCGTGGCCGACATCGCGTTCATCTGCACGCCCGACGTCACGCATTACAGCATCTGCGCGCGGCTCTCCGCGGCGGGCTATGACGTCGTGCTCGAGAAACCAATCGCAACTTCGCTCGCCGATTGCCTGGCGTTGCTGGACATACGGCGGGCGCACGGCAACCGCATCTTCGTGGCGCACGTGCTGCGCTACTCGCCGTTCTTCGTCACATTGAAGCAGATCGTCGCATCGCGACGCTACGGCGTGGTCCGCAATCTCCGCTTGATCGAGAACGTCGGCCACTGGCACTTTGCGCACAGTTACGTACGCGGCAACTGGCGGCGGCGGGATGAGAGCGCACCGATCGTGTTGACGAAGTGCTCGCACGACCTCGACATCATCGCGTGGCTGCTCGAACGCGACCGGCCGACGTTCGTGAGCTCGTTCGGCACCCTCGAGTACTTCACCGAGGCGAACGCGCCGCCGGGTTCGGCCGCACGCTGCTTTGACTGTCCGCTCGAGTCGACGTGCCGGTACAGCGCGCCGCGGTTCTACCTCGGCGAATCGCACGGCTGGCCGCACGACGTGATCGCGCCGGCGCCGGACTCGCTCGCGGGTCGACGCCGTGCGCTCGAGACGGGGCCGTACGGCCGCTGTGTATGGCGCTGCGACAACGACGTGTGTGACAACCAGACGGTGACCGTGCAGTTCGAGTCGGGGATCCATGCGACGCTCGGTATGTACGCGCTCACGGCGGACAACACCCGACGCATCGCGGTGCTGCTCGATGATGCCGAGATCACGGGTGACCTGCGCGATGGTCAGCTCACGATCTCGGCGCTGACGGGGCGCCGGGACGAGACGTACTTCGAGCGGGTGCCGCTGCCACCGGCGAAGGATCACCACGGCGGCGGCGACATCGCACTGCTGTGCACGCTGCGCGAACACCTGCTGACGGGCGCGCACCGCGACATCATGACGTCGCTCGAGAGCTCGATCGCGAGCCACGTGCTCGCGTTCCGAGCGGATGAATCGCGGCAGCAGGGCGGCGCGCCGCTGCCCGTGCCGGCGGCGTTCGACGTGTCGGGCCTCGGCAACCGGCCAGGACCGCAGCCGTGAGCGAACGGCTCGTGCTGGCAACCGACCTCGATGGTACGATCGCCGGAGGCAGTGACGCCGCGCGTGCCGAACTGGCAGCGTTGCTCACTGGCACCGCGGGCGTCAGGTTCGTCTACGTGACCGGTCGCACGCCCCCCGCCGCGGAGGAGCTGATTACGCGCGTTCGATTGCCGACACCGGATGTGCTCATCGCCGACGTCGGCACGTC
>JBOHRM010000759.1:0-2786 GCA_050732715.1 Longimicrobiales bacterium | reverse complement strand
ATCATCACCGGTGTCGGCGATCGCGGCCAGGTCGGGTTCGCCGTCGCACGCCACTTCCTCGCCGCCGGTTGGCGAGCCGTGATCACCGCGCGATCCGATGCGGTGCACGAACGCGCGGCCGAGCTCGCGGCGAGCGGTGTTGTGGTTGCCGTGCGCGCCGATCTCACGGAGCCGCACGATGTAGCCGTGCTCGTTGACACCGTGCGGGAACGCTATGGGAGGCTCGATGCCGTCATCAACGTTGCCGGCGGCCTGACCGTGGTCAAGCCGCTTGCCGACACGGCGAGCGACGAGTGGCGCCGCGAGATCGAGCGCAACGCCGGCACCACGTATCAGGTGTGCAGGGCCGTGCTGCCGCTGCTGCGCGAGCACGGCGGCGCGATCGTCAACTTCGCCGCGGTGGCCGGCCAACGCGCGGCGGTGAACGTCGGCGCCTACAGCGCGAGCAAGGCCGCGGTCATCGCGCTGACCCGCTCACTCGCGCTCGAGGAGCGGCCGAACGGCGTGCGTGTCAACGCGATCGCGCCCGCCATGGTCGACACCGACCAAAACCGCCGCGCGCTCGACGACGCGCACGACGCGACGTTCGTCACGCGCCAGGAGATCGCCGAGGTCGCGTTTTTCCTAGCCTCACCCGCGTCATCCGGCATCACGGGCGCGACCATCCCCGTCGTCGGCAACGCGCTGGAATGAAAGCCCCGTGGCATGGTGAAACAACGCCCTATCCTCTCAGTCTCCAAGCCACCGCCGCAGCACGATCGATCCTGAAACGGGTGGTGGTGGGGCAACTCGCAACTCGGAACCCGCAACTCGGAACCCGTTTCTAATCAATACTCACGACGCCGGTTACCCAGCCGCGCGAATGCTTCGCCTCGTTCGAGGTGACGCGCGGCCTCGGCTTCGCGGCCGAGGTTCTGGTAGACCTGCGCGAGGCCGTAGTGCGTGAATGCGTAATAGAACGGGATGCCCTCGGTCGCGGCGTCGACCCAGTGACCCCATTCGTCGGGGAAGCCGCCGCGGTGGATGAACACGTCCGAAACGAGCGTCTCGGTGCGTGGCAGGTCGATGGAAGGCGCCCCGAGGGCAAGACTCTCGGGGGGCACGGCGATGATGCCCCGGGCCGTGTCGGGCACGACCGGGCCGTTGTTCAGCTTCAGCGCCACCCCTTGGCGAATCAGATAGGGCCGCAGGTTCAGCTCGTCATACGCCTGAGTGGTCATAGCGAAGTAGATGGGCCGGTCACCGATCGCCGTATTGATGATGGCGGCCATGAACCCGTCCGCAGGGATGACCACGGTCCCGCGAGGCAGCGTCGTCTCGATGTTGCCGGGGCGGAAGACGCGGTCGTGATCGAGAAGATACGGCGGCGTGTTCGCGATCTCGACGATCTCTTCGTTGGTGAGCGGGACGATCGAGCGGGTCGGCGGCCGCCGGCCCGGCGGGATGTCCTCGATCGAGACGCCGGGTGCGTCGGTCGGGACCATCGCTTCGTTGTAGATCTCGGGGCCGTCACCGTTGTACGGGCGCTGGCAGAGGATGCGCGTCGGGTCTTGCGTCGGGTCGACGCCGGGCGGACACGGCGCCGTCAGGTCGCGGACCTGCTCGACGTACCACGGTGTGTTCAAGTAGCTCATGACCATGACCGTGACGTCGCGACGGATGCCTTCGACTTCCTGCAGGTACCAGAGCGGGAACGTGTCGTTGTCTCCGTTCGTGAACAGGATGCCGTACGGCTCGACGCTCATCAGCAGGTTGTACGCCCAGTCTCGTGTCGAGTAGTCATTGCGCCTCGAGGCCCAGCTCCAGTTCATGAAGAGGGGCAGCAATGCGATGAGCATGACCGGCGCGGCCACGAGCAAGGACCTCGTTTCGGGCGATCGAGCCTGGTCGGGTCGGTGGCCGCCGACGCGCCCGGCGAGGTCTTGCCAGACGGCGGCGAGTCCGATGCCGGCCCACAGCCCCCACATCGAGAAGCTGACAATGAAGAAGTAGTCGCGTTCGCGTACCTCGCGCAGCTCGACCTGTCCCGCGAGCGCGCGCACGTCCCGGCTCATCAGCTCCTCGGGTAGCGTGAAGCCGTACCTGAAGTTCAGGTAGAACACGAGCCCGAGCGAGAGGGTCAGGAAGACCGTGGCAAAGTAGGCGAAGCTGGTGCGGTCACGTCGATAGTGCGTACTCGCGCCGGCGAGGCCGAGCAGGATGAAGAGGGCGGTGAAGGGCAGGCGCAGCTCAGTGAGCCAGGAGCGCGGGCCTTGCAGCGAGCGCGCCCACTGCCAATCGAAGTATTGGAGGTAGTTCGCGAGCTGCGCGAAGAACAGGCGTGCATCGCGCGGCTGCGGTTCGGTCGTCGCCGTAATCGGGTTCTCGAAGACCGACGGCTTGCTGTACTGCTGGCGTTGCAGCGCGGCCGACAGGTTCTCGCACCCGGCGCCGCCCATCGTGAGCACACTCACCATCGCGCCGCCAATGGATTCGCACGTCGGTGCGGCCTCGTTGATGACCGGTGCGAGTCCCGAGCGGATCGGCAGGAACAAGTGGATCGAGAGGCCGAGCACGCCGGCGAGCACGCCCGCCGCGTAGAGCCGCCAGTTGAGGAGCGTGCGCGGGTGCACCAGCAGAATGAAGAGCACCAGCGCCGGCGCGACCAGGAACGCCATGAGATGATTGCCGACCGATAGCGCCAGGATGAAGATGATCAGCAGCAGGAGGTTGTCATCCTTGCCTTCACCCAGACGGTCACGCCAGCGGAACGCAAGCCACGAGAGCAACGCGATAGTGAACAAGGA
>JBOHRM010000758.1:0-4772 GCA_050732715.1 Longimicrobiales bacterium | reverse complement strand
CGGCCCCGTCGTCGTCCTTGATGCGGCCGTTCTCGACGAACAGGCCGTAGTACCAGAGCCCCACGCCCTGCTCGTGCCAGCCGAGGTGGTCGTGCACGCTCCCGGCCGTGATCGGCGCCGGCGGCCGTAGCGGCCACCCGAGTCGGCGCTCGACCTCGGCGCGGAACCAGTCCAGCCCGCGCTCGTCGATCAGATACTTCAGGCGCGCGCGTCGGCGGTTGCCGCGATTGCCGAAGTCGCGTTGCGTCGTGACGACGGCGGTCGCGACATCGATCACCTCATCGGGTGTGACGAACGCGAGCGCGTCGGCGAGCCGCGGATACGTCTCCTCCTTGCCGTGCGTCTGGCCGAGCCCGCCGCCCACCAGCACGTTGAATCCGGCGAGGCGCTCGGGATCGTTGGCGCCGTGGCCGATCGCCAAGAGACCGAGATCGTTCGAGTACACATCCGTACAGTTGTCGTCGGGGAACCCGATCCCCGTCTTGAATTTCCGTGGCAGGTACCGGTCTCCGTAGATCGGGTCCGGCTCGGGCTCGCCGCCGGCCGCGAGCTCGCCATCGATCCAGATCTCGTGGTAGGCGCGCGTGCGCGGCAGCAGGTGCTCGGAGATGCGCCGTGCCACATCGAGCGCCTCCGTGCGCAGCCCGCCGTCACTCGGTGCCGGGCACGTGACCACGTTGCGGTTGATGTCGCCGCACGTCGCGAGCGTGGTCACGAGCGCGTCGTTCAGCGCGCGGATCGTGCGTTGCAGGTCGCCCTTGAGCACGCCGTGCAGCTGGATGGTCTGTCGCGTCGTCACGCGCAGTGTGCCGCCCGCGTAGCGATCGGCGACGTCGTCATGAGCGAGGTACTGCTCGGGCGTGAGCACGCCGCCGGGGACGCGGCTGCGGATCATGAAGCTGTACGCCGGCTCGAGACCCGCCTTCTTGCGCCCGCGCCGCGCGTCACGGTCATCCTGCTGGTACGAGCCGTGGAACTTCAGGATCTGCTTCGCGTCCTCGCTCAGGTGCGAGCTGTCGTTGTGGAGCTCGTCCGCGAGCGGGCCGCGCAGCCCGCGGCTCGCTTCCTTGATGTGCTCGACCTTGCTCAGCTCGGTCTCGCCGGCGACCTCGACGTCGCGCGGTGCGGCGCTCGGCTCGGCGGTGCCACGGTCGCGACCGTTCGCGGCGCGATGCGACAGCGGCTTTGTTCGCGTACTCATGCCGTGGCTCCGTTCGCGTAGGCTCGGTTCTTCTCGAGGTAATCGCTCCACTCGGCCGGCACGTCGGTGTCGGGGAAGATCGCCGTGACCGGGCACTCGGGCTCGCACGCGCCGCAGTCGATGCACTCGTCGGGGTGGATGTAGTACTGCTCTTCGCTCTCGTAGATGCAATCCACCGGGCAGACCTCGACGCAGCTCGCGTCCTTGGTGCCGATGCACGGTTCGGTAATAACGTAGGTCATTGAGGCGATTCCGGGTTCCGAGTTCCGAGTTCCGGGTTCCGAGTTGTGGGTTCCGGGTTTCCTCCGCGGTCTTTTGCTCGACCGCCGTGCGTCGCACCGTGAACGAAAACGGCCACGGTTCCTCAGGGGACCGTGGCCGGGTGGACTGCTCCGCGGTTTCGACCGTTCAGGCGGATCGACGCCTTCTTCGCGATCCGCGCGGCCATGCCGCTCCCCCGGTCACGGCCCCAGTGGCCGTGGCCTGACTACAGGTGCAACAGCACAGGCTCCGCGCGATCTCTCTTGCCGTCCTCATCGCGATCTCACCTCATCCACACGCCAAACAAAAAGCCCGGTCTGCGCGGGGCAGGCCGGGCGATCTCTCGTGCAGTTCTTCGAATCCTATTCGTACCGCAGCAACGATTCGCCCACGCCCGCCTCCCGCATCGGGAGACCGGTTTGACAACAGCAACAGCAGCACTGGCGGAAAACGTTGCTCATGATCCTCTCATCGAGCATCCGACTGCACGAACATTATCGCTAGCGGAATCCGAAAGCGGTGTCAAGTGTTCCGCCCGCGTGAACTGTTCCGCCCGCGTGAACCGCCGTATCGACATCCGCATCGCCAGTTCCGGCGCTCAACGTGGGACGTACAGGTGTCCTCCATGTTGGGTCGGCCCATGATCGATTGGCGCTCAACGCCCAGCACGGAACCGTGGCGCCACGCGCGGCATTGGCGTGTGCATAGCGCGACGCTCGATTTTGGCGACGCCGATTGTGTCATGAAAGGGCAGAAAAGTGACCCTTTATGCGACTTGTCCCGTGTTCGGCACCGCGAGGATCGCGCTAGGAACCAGCCAGTGCCGCGTTACGGTGCACGATGACCGACCAGATGCCGATGGCGAAACCCGTGCTCTGTTCCTCAGAGCGGGACGAGTCACCGCCGGATGCCGCAGCACTACGCGTCGTGGCCGGTTGAGCGAAGGGAATACCCAATCGGTCGAATTCGTTCTCGTTCACTCCGTTGATCCCGACTTGTCGACCCGAACCTCGAACGGCTTCGAGGACTTGGCCGAGTCGGGAAGATTGGCTCGCCTGCCCCAAAGGGAAAGGATCACGACTCGGTAGGTTCCATCCGCTGGCGAGGTCCACGCGTCGAGGCCACCGCTGCGGCCGGCGATGAAATCATTGAAGGTAAAGCTTCCCCCCGGCGGAATCTCCGTTTCTGCGTCGGACCAGTCGCCGCCGAGACTACAAACTGCGCGGGACCAAATCTCTCTCCATTCTGCGCCTTCTTCCCGCAGCAGGTAGTCTCCGCACGGTATGTAAAACAGGCTTTGCGAGCCCCGGTTCTCGATCGAGACAACCAGCATCGCACGCGTTCCCCTAACGGGTGAGTCGATCTCGGTGATGCTGACCTCGTCCACGGTGATGTTCACCGTTTCCGCAGGGAGGAGCTCGATCGGGTCTCGCCCGCAGGATGCAGTGACCCAGCCGAAGACCGCGACCATGAGCGCGTATCGCGCTAGCGCACGTACCGTCATCGTTTGTCTCCACGAGCAAGAGCAACGTGTACGAAAGCATTGGAACAACGCCCAAACGCCTTCTCCAACAACAGGGAGGTGCGCGACTCCGGCTCGCACAGCACCGATTAGATGCTGTTGACCGCGAGCCCGACGACATCATCGACGCGCATCGTTTCGCGGGTCCAATACGGCTCACCGTACGGGCGCCGGATCAGCGAGCCGTAGTGCGCGGCGTGGGCAAGGAGCTGATCGCGCATGCCGCGCTCGCCGCCGCCGAACACGTCACCCATCGCCGTCCGACCCTCGAACTGGCTCCCGAACGCGAAGATCGCTTCGAGCTTGCGCTCGATCTGGTCGGTGATGTCGACGACGAACGTCGGCTTCACCTGCGTTTCGTGGTACGCGATCGCATACAGCACCTTGTGCGGCCGGTGCGCCTCGCCGTCCCCACCCCACGCGGCATTCGTCGGGTCGGGACCCCGGCCCTCACCCCACGCGACATTCGTCGCGTGGGGACCCCGGTCGATCGGCGCGTTACGCAGCCCCGCGAGGAAGCAGGCGTCGTAGCCGAGCTGGCTGGCGGCACGATGGTCGGGGTGCCGCGCTTCCGGCCAGTGCAGGATCACGGTGCGGGGCCGGAAGTGGCGGATGAAGCCGGCGACGTTGGCGCGCGTCTCGGGCGTGTTCACGAGCGCGCCGTCCGGCAGCGCGGCGTTCTCTCGACTGGTGAGACCGAGGATGTGCGCCGCGGCCGCGGCTTCCTTGCTGCGGTCTCCCGCGCTGCCCCAGCTCCCGCTCTCGCCGGCAGTCAGGTCGAGCACGGCGGTCGAGCGACCCTGGTCCGCGGCGCGGATGAGCGTCCCGCCGCAGAGCAGCTCTGCGTCATCCGGGTGCGCCATGATGGCGAGGACGTCTGCCATTCGGATTCTGGTTCTGGTGGCCGCAGCGCCACAGTCTAAGCGCGACGGAGTCGTACTGCCAGCGCCCCACTCGACCTGTTCCTACCGGGACCTGACCGGGCGGTGAACGAGGGCTGGCCAGGCAACTCGGAACTCGGAACCCGGAACTCGGAACCCGGAACTCGGAACCGTTCTCGCTCTACTCGTAGCGGAGCGCGACGACGGGGTCCATGCGGGCGGCACGCCAGGCGGGCCAGAGGCCGAAGAGGATCCCGGCGATGGCGGCCATGGTCAGCGCGGCGATGACGGCGGAGAGCGGGACGGCCGCGGGGAGCGGCGTGAGCGCGGCGACGAGGAACGCGAGGCCGCCGCCGATGCCCATGCCGATGACCGCGCCGATCACGGTCACGGTCACCGCCTCGAAGAGGAACTGCCAGAGGATCTCCTTGCGTGTTGCGCCGATCGCCTTGCGGATGCCGATCTCGCGCGTGCGTTCGGTCACGGCGATCATCATGATCGCGACCACGCCGACGCCGCCGACCATCAGCGCGACGGATGACAGGGCGATCATGACCATGAAGAACACGCCCGTGAAGCGGTTGAACGTGTCGACGAGCTGCTGCTGGCGGATGAGCGCGAAGTTGTTCGAGTCGGCGGGTGCGAGGCCGCGCCGCGTACGCAGCATCGTGATGACCTGATCCATCGCCTCGTCCTGCGTCACGTTGGCCGTCGGCACGACGAACAGCCCGATGTCCTCCCTCGACAGGTTGAAGTGCTTGAGCGCCGAGCTGTAGGGCATGATCACGAGGTCACCGGCCAGCGACGCGAAGATGTTCTCGGCCAGCTCGAACACACCGATCACGGTGAACGGCATGCCGCGGATGCGCACGCGCCGGCCCACGGGGTCGAGCTCGCCGAACAACGT
>JBOHRM010000757.1:0-10431 GCA_050732715.1 Longimicrobiales bacterium | reverse complement strand
CACGATTTCACCCACGCTCCGTGGCCCCGCGCGGAGCGCCTCCAGAATGGAGAGGCGTGACGCATCCGAGAAGCCCCGGAACAACTTCGCCTTCGTCGCGAGTCCTGAGGAACCCGTCGTCGTGAGCACGGCACCCTGCCAATAGGATTGACGTATAACCGCTAGATGATAGGTTCCCTCGAGGGTATCGTCAAGCCGCCGACGACTCGAACGTCTCGGGTGCAGGCGGTGCGCAGTGGCGCAAGTGCTCTGGACCGATGCTTGTCGAATGAGGTTGGGATGGTGACACGGGTTCCGATAGCCTGCACGCTCGACGAGGCGGCGTTTCGAGAACGAAAGGACGGCCTTCTGGCCGATCTGGCCCGGCGAGCGGTGGGACGCAGCGAGACAGAGGCTGGCTTCGCCTTTCAGTATGCCGCGGAGGATGCTCCGTTCGACGAGATCACGCGGGTCATCGACCTGGAGCGGCGGTGCTGCCCGTTCCTGCGGTTCCGCCTCACGGTCGAGCCGGCGGCCGGCCCGGTGTCGCTCGAGCTGTCGGGTCCCGCCGGAAGCAAGGCCTTCCTGCGCGGCATCCTCGGACTCGATCCATGACGCCGATCGTCATCGCGAAATCGGTCTCGCTCTTCATCCTCGCCCCGGGTTGACGTATCAGCATATGATGATACGTTTAGGTTGGGGCAGATCAACTGTGATACCTGCCCGTGCAGCCCGAAATCGAGGGAGATGAAGCGCGTGAGCACGACGGCCGGCTCGTCCCGAGGTGAAGCGCCCGGCGGCATCGTCTGTACGCTACGCGTCGGCGGAATGGATTGCTCGAGCTGTGCCGAGAGCGTGGAGAAGGGGCTCCTGCAGCTCGAGGGGGTGGAGGACGTGCGTGTCGATGTGGTCGGTGAGAGCGTCACGGTCGAACACACTGGGAAGATCACACGGGGCGACCTGACCGCCGCGATCGACCGGATCGGCTACCGGGTGAAGGATGATGCTCCAGTCCCGCGGGAGGTCTCCTGGTGGGAGCGGCGCGGGCGGCTCGTCCTCGCGGCCCTGTCCGGCCTGCTTTGGATCCTGTCGCTCACCGCCGAGCACGCGCTTCATGTCGGCCCGCTCGCCGCGGCGCTTGCCATGGGGGCGATCGCGGCCGGCGGCCGGTACATCATCCCGCGCGGCATCCGCGCGGCCATGAGCCGGGCGCTGGACATGAACTTCCTGATGTCCATCGCCGCGTTCGGTGCGTTGCTGATCGGCGAGTACATCGAGGCCGCCTCGGCGATGTTCCTCTTCGCGCTGGCGCAACTTCTCGAATCGTACTCGATGGACCGGACGCGAAACGCGATCAAAGCGCTCATGGATCTCTCGCCCGCGGAAGCGACGGTGTTCCGCGCTGGGCGCGAGGTGCGGCTCCGGGTCGATCAGGTGCAGGTCGGCGAGACGGTGGTGGTCCGGCCAGGCGAAAAGATTGCCGTCGACGGCGAAGTCCTCGCCGGCACGTCGAACGTGAACCAGGCGCCGATCACGGGCGAGGCGATGCCGGCCGAAAAGGTGCCGGGTTCGGAAGTCTTCGCGGGCACGCTGAATGGTGAGGGTGCGCTGGAGGTCCGTTCCACGAAGCCGGCCAGCGACACCACGCTCGCCCGCATCATCCACACGGTCGAGGAGGCGCAGGCAAGTCGTGCCCCGAGCCAGTCGTTCGTGGACCACTTCGCGCGCATCTACACTCCCGCGGTGGTGGCGGCGGCGATCGCCGTTGCGGTCCTCCCGCCGCTCGCAGGCAGCGGCGCGTGGGGCGAGTGGTTTTACCGCGCGCTCGTGCTCCTCGTCGTCGCTTGTCCCTGTGCGCTCGTGATCTCGACCCCCGTGACGATCGTGTCGGCGCTCGCCGGAGCCGCCCGCGAGGGGATCCTGATCAAGGGCGGATTGCATTTGGAGAACGCAGGCCGGGCGACGGTGATCGCGATCGACAAGACGGGCACCCTCACGCAGGGGGAGCCTGCGGTGATCGAGGTCGTCGGGTTGAACGGCACGGATCCCCGAGAGGTGCTGTCTCTCGCGGCTGCCGCCGAGGCGCGAAGCGAGCATCCGATCGCCCGCGCGATCCTGCGGCGGGCGGAGGAAGCGAGGCTCACCTCGAGACGGGCGGCAGCAACGACAGCGCTACCCGGGCGTGGACTCTGCGCCCTGACCGAAACGGAAACGGTCTACGTCGGCAACGAGCGGTTGTTTCGGCAGCTGGGCGGCTCCGCCAACGAACTCGAACAGGTCCTCCGGCCGCATGAGGAAGAGGGACGCACGGCCGTGCTGGTCGGGAAGGTATCAACCGAGGCCGGGCGGGACGCTCGTCCGGTTCTCACGGGCGTCATCGCCATCGCCGACCGGCTGCGGCCAATGGCGGCTCAGGCGTTACGCGATCTGCACCGCGCCGGCATCGAACGAATCGTGATGCTCACGGGCGATAATACCGGCACCGCGAAGGCCGTCGCACACGCTCTCGGCGGCGTCGACGAGTTCCGGGCCGAGCTGCTCCCGGAGGACAAGGTCGCGGCCGTGAAGGAGCTTCGTCGCGGAAACAGGAAGGTGCTCATGGTTGGCGACGGCGTGAACGATGCCCCCGCGCTCGCCGCCGCGGATGTCGGCGTCGCGATGGGGACCGCGGGCACCGACGTCGCACTCGAGACCGCCGACATCGCCCTCATGTCCGACGACCTCTCAAAACTGCCCGTAGCGATCACGTTCGCGCGCAGGGCGGAGCGCATCATCCGCGCGAACATCGTGTTGTCACTCCTCACCAAGGCGGCTTTCGTCGTGCTGGCCGTGCTGGGCGTGGCGACGCTCTGGATGGCGGTGCTCGCCGACATGGGTGCGAGCCTGCTCGTCATCGTGAACGGCCTGCGGGCGCTGCGCGCGGAGTAGCAGGCCGAGGAGGCACGAGGGACCGTGCGTCGGCATCCTCGCGCTCAGGAGGAACGAGCGGCGCATCCGGCGGGTTCTCGCCAAACCTGGCGTCGGTGGCCCCCCGCGCCTGAGCGGGTCGCTTCACTCCCGGGGCGATCACATGCGCATGCTGCCCATCATCCTCCGATGCATGTCCATGAGGCTCATGACACGACGGTGGTGCTCGGGCATGAACTCCTGGAGCTCCTGACCGCTCATCTCGGGCATGCGCGCGAGGTCCTGGCGCAAAGAATCGACGGTTGCGTCCCAGGCCGTGTCGGTCTCCCTGTTCATGTCGCCCATGTCGCGGTTCATCTGCGCGAGCATGTTGGCCACCATCTGCCGATGCTCGGGCATCATGCCCATCATGTTGTCGGCGCTCATGTTCTGCATCATCTGCATGTGCGCTTGCATCTCATCCATCATGCCGCGGTCCTGCATGCCCTGCATACCGGGCATACCGGGCATGGGCGCTTCCTCGGCGCCGGCCGCATCGCCTTCGGTGCCGGCGTCCTCTTGAGCGCCGGGGCCGCCGCACGCGGCGACGACGCCGGCCGCCGCGAGAGTCAGGGTCCAACGTTGAAACCCGTTCATGTTCATTCTCCTCGTGAGGGTATGCGGACGTTCGCCCGTGATCGTGTGGACGTATTCGATTCTCGCATCAGGGTGTTGCCCATCAGACGCCGGCGCCGGCCCACAACAGGTCCTCCGCCGCTTCGCGCGGCGGTTCCACAGTTGGCGCCCGGCCGCTGCGCAGCTGCCACCCGCGCCAGATCGAGTAGAGCGCGGGGATCACGATCAGCGTCAGGATGGTGGAGGAAACCATGCCGCCGACCATTGGCGCGGCGATGCGCTTCATCACGGCCGCGCCCGTGCCGCTGCCCCACATGATCGGCAGCAGGCCGGCCGTGATCGCGGTCACGGTCATGAGCTTGGGCCGCACTCGATCGACGGCGCCCTCGAGGATCGCCGCGCGGAGGTCCGCCGCCGTAGTTCTTCCCTCACGGATTCTCGCCTGCCACGCGTGGTCGAGGAAGACCAGCATGACGACGCCGGTCTCCGCCGCCACGCCGGCCAGCCCGATCATGCCGACCCAGACGGCGACCGAGAGGTTGTAGTCGAGCGCCCAGAGCAGCCAGAAGCTGCCCGCGAGCGCGAACGGTAGCGACAGCATCACGATCAAGCTCTCGGCCACGCTGCGGAAGTTCATATACAGCAGCAGGAAGATGATCGCGATCGTGATCGGCACCAC
The DNA here is from genome assembly GCA_050732715.1 of Longimicrobiales bacterium. Lineage (GTDB taxonomy): Bacteria > Gemmatimonadota > Gemmatimonadetes > Longimicrobiales > RSA9 > JBOHRM01. The sequence continues at coordinate 6,251 of JBOHRM010000757.1, read as the reverse complement.
GATTCGCAGCGTGCGATTCGCGCGCTGCATCGCCTCGAACTGGCCGGACCACACCAGCCGGTAGCCGGCCGGAAGCTCGAGCCGATCCTCGAGCAGGGTTTGCGCTTCCGCGACATAGCCGCCGATGTCACGCTCGCGCACGTCGACGTATACGATGCTGTTCAGCAGCGCGTCCTCGCTCTTGATCATCGGCGGCCCGCCCGCGAAACGGATGTCCGCGAGCTGGGCGAGCGGCACCTGCGCACCCGTCGGAGTCGCCACGAGGATGCGCCCGATCGCCTCGGGGTTGTCGCGCAGCTCGCGCGCGTAGCGCACGTTGACACTGTAGCGCTCGCGGCCTTCGACCGTTTGAGTGACGTTCGTGCCGCCGACGCCCGCCATGATCGTGTGCTGCACATCGGCCATGGTCAGGCCGTAGCGCGCGGCCGCATCCCGGTCCACGTCGACCTCGAGATACCTTCCGCCGGCCGCTCGCTCCGCGAACACGGAGCTCGTCCCTTCGACCAAGGGGAGGAGTCCTTCGATGTCCTTGCCGATGCGCTCGAGCGTGGCGAGGTCTGGGCCGAACACCTTGATTCCGACGGGCGTCTTGATGCCCGTGGCCAGCATGTCCAGCCGGTTCTTGATCGGCATCGACCACATGTTCGCGACGCCCGGCGTCCGCGTCGCAGCATCGATCTCCGCCACGAGTGAGTCGTAGTCGACGCCACGACGCCACTCCCCTTCAGGCTTCAGGATTGCGATGGATTCGAACATGGCGAGGGGTGCCGCATCGGTCGCGGTACGCGCTCGACCTGCCTTGCCGAGCACCATCTCGACCTCGGGGATGCCCGCCATTGCACGATCACGTTGTTGCAGAATCTGCTTCACCTGACCCGTGCCCACGCCGGGGAACAGCGAAGGCATGTCCATCACCGAGCCTTCGACGAGCGGAGGCATGAACTCACTGCCGAGACTCGCGTAAGGGAACCAGCTGGCGAGCAGGATGACCACTGCCCCGGCGATCACTGGCCACCGCCAGCGCAGCACGAGCTCGATGATGGGACGGTAGAGTCGGATCGCCCAGCGGTTGATCGGGTTCGCTTGCTCGGGCTTCATCTTGCCACGGATGAACGCGCCCATCGCCACGGGCACGAGCGTGATGGCGAGCAGCGACGAAGCCGCCATGGCGAGCGTCTTGGTGAGCGCGAGCGGCTTGAACAGACGCCCTTCCTGCGCGCCCAGCGCGAAGATCGGCAAAAAGCTGAAGGTGATAATCAGCAAGGAGAAGAACAGCGCCGGGCCGACCTCTTTCGCGGAGTCGGCGGCAATCCGCCAGTAATCCACGCCAACTGCAGCCCCGTTCGCGGGCGCATGCATAGGCGAGCGCGCCTGCGAGCCGATTACCTCGTAGGAACGCGGACCCTTTCCATCACCCGAATCGCTGGCCCGAGCGCCAGCCCTAGCTCTGGCCCTCTCCAGGTGCTTGTGCATGTTCTCAATCATGACGATCGCGGCGTCCACCATCGCGCCCAACGCGATCGCGATCCCACCGAGGCTCATGATGTTGGCGTTCACACCCAGCCAGCGCATCACCAGAAACGACATCAGAATGCCGAGGGGCAGCGTGATGATCGCGACCAGTGCGCTGCGGGCGTGCATCAGGAAAACCACCGCCACGAGCGCGACGATCACGCCCTCCTCGATCAACTTCTCCTTCAATGTCTCGATCGCGCGATGGATCAGATCGCTGCGGTCGTAGCCGACCATGATCTCGACGCCTTCGGGCAGTGTCCGCTGGATCTCCGCGATCCTCGCCTTCACGCGGTCGATCACCTCGAGCGGGTTCTCGCCGAACCGCATCACCACGAAGCCGCTGGCCACCTCGCCCTGCACGATCCGACCGTCCTCCCCCCGGAAGGCGAGGTCGGCGATGCCGCGGCGGATCTCGGGGCCAAGATGCACGCGTGCGACGTCGGCCACGCGGATCGGTGTGCCGCCCGGTGCGGCTCCGACCGCGATCGACTCGATATCCTCGACCGAGCCGAGATAGCCGAGGCCGCGGACCATGTACTCGCTGCCGCCCAGCTCGAGCACGCGGCCGCCCACGTCCAGGTTCGACTCGCGGATCGCAGCGAGGACACGCGACACGGGAATGTTGTACGCCAGCAACCGCTCCGGCTCGAGCTCGACCTGGTACTGCTTCTCGAAGCCGCCGAACGTCGCGATCTCGGACACACCGGGAACCGCCGTGAGCTGGAACCGGACGCTCCAGTCCTGCAAGCTCCGTAGCTGCGCGTTGTCGTACTTCCCGCTCCGGTCGATGAGGACGTACTGCATGACCCAGCCGACGCCCGTTGCATCTGGGCCGAGCTGCGGCTGCACCTCTTCCGGCAGCTTGTCGCCGATGCCGTTCAGGTACTCGAGCACGCGCGAGCGCGCCCAATACATGTCCACATCGTCCTCGAAGATGATGTAGACGTACGATACGCCGAAGTCGCTGATGCCGCGGACGAACTTCGTGCGCGGCACCTTCAGCATCTCGGCGGACAACGGGTACGTGATCTGATCCTCGACGACCTGCGGCGCCTGGCCGCGCCACTCCGTCTGGATAATGACCTGCACGTCTGAGAGGTCCGGAATCGCGTCCACTGGCGTGGTGAACATCGCCCAACCGCCAAAGCCGGTCACGGCGAGCGCGCCGAGCACGATGAAGAAGCGATTCTTGACCGACCATTCGATGATGCGCGGTAACATGGCGCTCAGTCCTTCCGGTCCATTTCCATGCCCTCCATGCCCTCCATGCCGCCCATGTCCGACACGTTCATCTGCGCCATCATCGCCTTCATGACCTCGGCGAGGTTCGATTCGGAGTCGAGCAGGTACTGCGCGGACGTGACGACACGTTGACCGGGCTCGAGGCCGTCGAGGACCTGCACATACTCGCCGGCGCGCACGCCGAGCGTGAGCTCGTGAGGCATGATCTCGCCGCCAGCCATGTCCACGAACGCCACCGCCCGCTCGCCGGAGTGCAGAACCGCAGATGCGGGCACGGTGAGCGACTCGCCCAGCTCCGCGCCGAACTTCACGGTGGCGTACATGCCGGGCTTGAGCAGGCCGCCAGGATTCGGCATGGACACGCGAGCGCGCATCGAACGGGTCTGGTCCTCGAGCGTCGGATAGACGTACTCGATGCGGCCGGTGAAGCTCTGACCCGGCAGCGCCGCGACCGTGATCTCCGCGGTCATGCCTTCGTGCACGAGCGCGGCATCCGCCTCGAAGACTTCCGCGTTGACCCAGACCTCCGTCAGCCCGGCGATCATGTAGAGGTTGGCGCCCGGCTGGAATGCCTGGCCCTCGAAGACGTCCTTCTCCATCACGATGCCCGAAACGGGCGCATGCAGGGTCAACGTTCTCCGAACTTGGCCCGTCTCGAGCAACTGCTGGATCTGCGCCTCCGAAATGTCCCAGTAGCGCAGGCGCCGCATGGCGGACTCGCGAAGGTCGCGCGCGCCGCTCACCACGCTTTCGACGGGGCTCGACTGGACCGAGTCTGTGAGTCGCGCGGCGAGAAGCAGCTCTTCCTGCGCCGTGACGAGCTCAGGCGAGTACACATCGAGCAGCGGTTGCCCGCGCGCGACCGGCTGGCCCGTGAAGTCGACGTACAGCTTCTCGGCCCAGCCGCCAAACTTCGGCGACACATACGCCTTCCGCGCCTCATCGAATTCGACCAGGCCGACGGTGCGAATCGTCTTCGTCAGAGGCCGCATGTCGACCGTGCCGAACGTGATGCCGAACGTCCCGATCTCGTCGGCCGTGAGCCGGATCGTGCCGTCGGAGGACATGCCCGACATGTCCATCCCGCCCATGTCCATGCCCTCCATGCCTTCCGCGCCGCCCATGTCCATTCCCTGCATCGGCTGCTCCGGCTTCTGATCCTGCGGCGCGCCGCGGCCTACGCCGGGGGCAAGGACCAACACGGCCGCGAGCGAGAGCACAGCCACGCCTGCGCCGACACCGAAGTAGGCGACCTTGCGAGTGCGGGTCATTGCAACACCTCCGTTCCGGCGGCGCGCTCGAGAGCGGCCAGGTTCGTCGCGAAATCGGCCAGCAGCCGATGGTATTCGAGCTCGTGGCGGTACAACGTGACCTGCGCATCCAGCAAGGCGAGAAAGTCGACCTGGCCGACCTGGTACGACGCCGTCGACGACGCCAACGAAGTCCGTGCTTGCGGCAGGATGCCGTCGTTGAGCAGCACGAGCTGGTCACGCGCTCGCTGAAGCTCAGCGGCGAGCGCTGCGATCTCGCCGTTCACATCATTGACCATGGCGTGATGCGTCGCCTGTTGCTCGGCGAGCGTCGCAACCTGCTCCGCGACCGCCTGATCCTGCTTGCGCCCCGCGAACACCGGCAACGGAATCGAAACCATCACACTCACGAAGTCCGTGAAGGCCGGCCGCCAGCTGTAGGCCGCCGTGACATCGAAATCAGGCAGCTTCGCCTTTTCGGCCAGCGAGACCGCATGTTGCTGGGCGGCGATGCGCCGAACGTGCGCCTGGATCATCGGATTGTGCTCGAGCGCCAGGCGCTGAAGCTCCGCGACGCTCGGGATGCCCGGCGCGGGTATGTTCCGTGCATTCGGGACTACCTTCGCCAGCGATGCCGACGTGAAGGTCACCTCGCCTTCTCCCTCGGCCAACGCCGCTACCTGTACGCCTTCAGGGAGTCGGGTGCTCGGCAGCGGCGTGTCCGTGGGGCGGCTGAGCAGCGCGTTGACTTGCGCGACCGCGCTCGTTCGCTGCTCGCGTAGCGCAACGAGCTGATCGTCCAGCCGCGTCTGCTCGACCTGCGCTTTCAGCACGTCCGGCTGCACGCCTGTCCCGACCGCGTACTTCGCCGAGGTCAGGCGGGCGAAGTCGGCCACCAGCGTTTCGTTCTGGCCCGTGATCTCGAGCGCGCGGTCCACGAAGTAGATCTCGTAGTACGCGGCCTTCACCTCTGTGAGCACCTTCTGGCGTACGCGTTCTGTCTCCCACTCCGCCGCCTGCGCCTGGAATCGAGCCACGTCTTCGCGAAGCCTGAGCTTTCCGGGGAACGGAAACTCCTCGCCGAGTTGGACGTTGGCCATCGTCATCATCTCCCGGCGGAAGCTTGGCTCGGCGTACGGGAAGTTGATCAGGCCGACGCCGAGCACCGGATCCGGCAGTGCACCGGCCTGCGGCACGCGCGCGCCCGCGGATTCCGCGGATTTCGTCGCCGCGAGCAGCTCGGGATTCCGTGCCTGAGCTTCCGCCAGAAGAGAGGCCAGGCTCGGGTCGGGTGGTGTTTCCTGTGCGGCCAGGCCTCCTGGAGCGGCGAGCGCGGCTACAACGGCCACTCGCTCCGTCCATATCGCAATCTTCGTCATCTTGCCTCCTCTTACGCGCCCGGCGGTTTCCACCGCGCGTCGACGGCGGCCTGGATCTTCGCCGCGTCCGTGATCCCGTTCTGCACCATCGCGTAAGCGATCTCCGCCGTGCCCCGGCAGACGTCGCAGCTCGCGCTCATTTCATCCTCGAAGCAGGCGAGGTTGGATCGATGTACGCCCCGGTTCTCGCACCCGCACCAGCAGTAGAGCTGGTTCAGGATCTCCGGGATACGGGTCGCCACCCCGTACGCGTGGCGGACCTCGCGGTCCTCGAACGCCGCTGGATCCAACACAGCGGCCGCGTCGCCCGCGCCGCTCGGAACGATTCGAAGCCCATCTTCTCGCAGCTCGCCCACCGTCCAGACCGTGCCCGGCCTCGCGATTGCGGCAGCGTGCTTCGCGCTGAAGGGGCCTCGTGCGTGGGCAGCCTCATGTGCTATCCACGCCAGCGGCACCCCCGTCCCGACCGCCAGGGTCAACACCAGCACTCCAATCCAATCGCGGCGTGTGAAACGCAACTTTTCGGTCGGTTTCCCCCGGCTGCCCTGTCTCGTTGACTTTACCTTCCTTCGGCTCATCAGAACCCTCCTCGTCGTAGTTGATCTGCCGCGCTCGCTCGCCCTCAACGGCGAGCGCAGCGTCAGGGGACTTACAACGCATTCTCCCTCTTGGTAGGCTGCTTCCGGCGCACCGGCTCGCCGACGACAGCGGGTGCGTGTCCGTGCCCGTCTGCGGAGTGGTGCTGTAGTCGCCGGAGGCCGCGCGTAGGCGTGACCTCGGAACGGATCAGCTTGCCTCAGGAGATGAGCCGGACGGAATCCGGCTCCGAAGAGCTAGGACTTCGGAGGGTGGAACGGCGTCGCCG
>JBOHRM010000756.1:0-1832 GCA_050732715.1 Longimicrobiales bacterium | reverse complement strand
CTCGCCGCGCAGTGCCATCAGGGGAGACACACGCGGGCGTTGTGGGCCGGCAAGAGCCTCGCCGCACATCGCCACTATCGAGCTGTCTGCGACCTCGCTTCCGGATGTCTTCATACGGTACGCGCTGACGCGCGGGGCTGGCGCTCGCGGCCGCAGAGGTCTATACCTGAACGCTGTCGGACGCACTCTCACGGAGCAAACGGAGGCACAGTCGATGCAGCCCACGGCCCGGCCGTGCGAGCGACCGATGATCCCCGGCAGCGCGACCCTGACGTGGACGGCAGTGCTGATATGCGCAGCGCTGCCGAAGATCGCGGAAGCCCAACAGGACACCCTGTCGGTGAGCGCGAGCAACGTGCGGCTTTTCCAATCGTACTTCTCCGATGCCCGGATTACCGGCAGGCCTTACATCGGCGCGGAGCCATCGTTCAGCAGCTTCGGCGACGCCGACATCGTGCAGCTCTACGCGAGGGGCGGCTACACCGTCAACCCACAAGTCGAAGTGGAAGGCCAGCTCGGCTACCGGCGAGTCGGCCTTGACGGCGACAACAGCGGCTCCGGGCTGACCGATCTCGTGGTCACGGCTCGCTACCTCTTCGTCGACACGGGAGACTACGACATCGCCGGTGGGGCCTACCTCGACTTGCCGACCGGTGACGAAAGTATCGGCGCAGGCGAGTTCGATTTCGGCTTCTACGGTGCGCTGCGGTCGCCGGTGACCAACCGCGTCACGCTGACCGGCACGCTCGGCGTCGACTTCGTGAAGGGTGCGGGATTCTTCGCCCCAACCATCTGCTTGCCCGCGCCGCCGTCTCCGGGGCCGTTTCCGCTGCCCTCGATCTGTTCGCCTGAGATCACGGCGGAGGGCGATCGCGAGGTCTCGATCAACCTCGGCGGTGGCGTGATCGTGCGGACGGCACAAGACGCGCTGCACATCGTGAGCGAGCTCCGTATCGAGCCCGAGTTCGACTACGCGGCGATCAGCGGAGGGCCAGACTACTACATGCCCGCCATCGGCCGTATCCGCGGCGCCCTGGTCATCGGCGTGGACGACGGCTCGCCCGACTTCGCTCTCCTGGCCCAGATCGTTCGCGCCCTCCGGTAGCCGACGGCCGTGAGCCGTCACACGCCACACCGTACGAGGCGATCACGGCAACGGAGGCCGATCCGGAGCTCCTACTCGAATCGTTCGATTCGCCGGAACGATTTCAGGCGCAATGGGCCGCGCCGTTGCGCCTGAGTGCGCTGATGATGTCCGGGCTCACCCTCGTTGCACTCGGACTCGCTCTCATGGGCGTATACGGCATCACGCTTTCGGGCGTGAACCAGCGGCGCCGTGAGCTCGGCATCCGCATGGCACAGGGTGCGACCCAACTGGCCGTGGTGCGGCTGGCGTTGCTCGAGGGCGCCACGACAACGCTGGCAGGACTGGGCTTCGGCGTGCTCGCCGCACGATTCCTCACCCGGCTCTTGCGTAGCTTCCTGTTCAACGTGAGTCCCACGGACCCGGCGGTGTTCGCGCTCACCGCGTTCGTGCTGATTAGTGCAGCGCTGCTCGCATCATGGTGGCCTGCACGCGCCGCGGCGCGCATCGACCCGATGGAGTCGTTGCGATTGGAGTAATGGTGCCGTGCGATGAGATTCGAACTGAGCAAAGCGGGGCGCCGCAGCGCCTTCCCTATCCTGTGGCCTTTCCGATCCGCTTGCGCACCGCGCGCGCCCTCTCTCAGCGTGTCCTGCACATTGGTGCCCGAGACATGGTGCGCCGGCAAGATTCCGAACAGTAGGCCCGTCACGACCGCCAGCGCGGCCGTGAACGATCTCGTCCATCG
>JBOHRM010000755.1:0-6629 GCA_050732715.1 Longimicrobiales bacterium | reverse complement strand
GCCGTGGCGGCCGGGCTCGTGCCCGCCGCGCTCGGCTCGGAGACGGGCGGCTCCGTGCGCCAGCCGGCCGCGTTCTGCGGCACGGTCGGCATCAAGCCGACGTACGGCCGCGTCAGCCGCTACGGCCTCGTGGCGTTCGCGTCGTCGCTCGATCAGGTCGGCACACTCGCGCGCACCGTCGAGGACGCGGCGCTGCTGCTCGAGGTGATCGCGGGGCCCGATCCGCGTGACTCGACGTGCGCAGACCGGCCCGTGCCCGACTACGTTGCCGAGACGAAACGCGATGCGAAGGGTCTCGTGGTCGGCGTGCCGCGCGAGTACCTGCCGCCCGAGCTCGACGCGGAGGTGGCCGGCGCGTGCCGCGCCGCGCTCGATCGGCTCGCGGGCGCCGGCGTCGAGCTGCGAGATGTGTCGTTGCCGTCCACGGCGTACGCGATCCCGACGTACTACGTCATCGCGCCGGCCGAGGCGTCGAGCAACCTGGCCCGCTATGACGGCGTCCGCTACGGTGTGCGCGCGGCCGCCCGAACGGCGCTCGAGGTATACGAGAGCTCACGTTCGGCAGGGTTCGGCGATGAGGTGAAGCGGCGCATCGTGCTCGGCACGTATGCGCTCTCGGCAGGCTACTATGACGAGTACTACGCGCGCGCGACGCGGGTCCGCGCACGCATTGTCGAGGACTTCCGCCGCGTATTCGCGAGCGGCGTCGACGTGATGTTCACGCCCACGACCCCGACGGCCGCGTTCAGGCTCGGCGAGAAGACGGCTGATCCCTACGAGATGTATCTCTCCGACGTGTTCACGGTGACGGCGAACCTCGCGGGCATCCCCGGCATCTCGGTGCCGATCGGCCGGGCCGGCGGCCTCCCGCTCGGCGGCCAGCTGTTGGCGGATCATTGGAATGAGGGTGTGATGGTACGCGCGGCGGCTGCGCTCGAACGGTCGGTTGCATGAGCGGGTCGATTCCGCGCGCGTATGCACAACCCGGAACGGAGGGCGTCTCATCCTCGGTGGTGGTTACGTGACAGGCTCAACGATGGACACGCGTCCACGGGCCGCGCCCGCCGCGCCGTCGCACTACGAGCCGGTGATCGGGCTCGAGATCCATGTTCAGCTGTCGACGCAGACGAAGATGTTCTGCGGCGACCGCGCCGAGTTCGGCGCACCGCCGAACACGAACGTGTGTCCCGTCTGCCTCGGGCTGCCCGGCGCGTTGCCCGTGATCAACGCCGCCGCGATCGATCTCGCGGTCCGCGCGGCGCTCGGACTCGGCTGCACGGTGCACGGCACGAGTGTCTTCGCGCGCAAGAACTATTTCTATCCGGACCTGCCGAAGGGTTATCAGATCACGCAGTTCGACCGGCCGCTCGCGACGGGCGGGTTCGTCGATGCGTTGGACGGCGAGACGGCCGCGCGCGCACGTATCCGCCGCATCCACCTCGAGGAAGATGCGGGCAAATCACTCCATGACCGCGTACCCGGCGCCACGGCGGTGGACCTGAACCGTGCAGGCGTCCCGCTGATCGAGATCGTGAGCGAGCCGGATCTGAGGTCACCAGCGCACGCTCGCGCGTTCCTCGGCCGACTCAAGCAGGTTCTCGAGTACCTCGAGGTCAGTGACTGCGACATGGAGAAGGGGAGCCTGCGCGTCGATGCGAACGTTTCGGTCCGGCCGCGTGGCGCGACCACGCTGGGGACGAAGACCGAAATCAAGAACATGAACTCGTTCGCCAACGTCGAGCGCGCGTTGACTTACGAAATCGAGAGACAGTCGGGCCTGCTCGAGCGTGACGAGCCGGTCATCCACGAGACACTGCTGTGGGACGCGGGGCGCGGCACGGCGCGGGCGATGCGGTCGAAGGAAGAGAGTCACGACTATCGATATTTCCCGGACCCCGACCTGCCGCCGCTCGAGATCGATCGCGCACGGGTCGACGCCGCGCGCGCGCAGCTGCCCGAGCTTCCCGAAGTCAGGGAAGGACGGTTCCGCGAGCAGTACGGCTTGCCGCAATACGATGCGGCCGTGCTGACATCGGCGCGCGCCGTCGCGGATTACTTCGAGGACGTCGCGCGCGCGTCGGGCGACGCCAAAGCTGCCAGCAACTGGGTGATGACCGATGTGCTCGGCTGGCTGAACCAACGCGGCGCGCCGATCGAGCAGTTCCCGCTCGCGGCCGAACGGCTGGGCGAGCTGATCCACCGGGTCACGGACGGTACGCTGTCGAGCAGCATGGCGCGCCGCGTGTTCACCGGTATGATCGAGACGGGTCGCACCGCCGCATCGATCGTCGACGCCGAAGGGCTCGCGCAGGTTCGCGATGAACGCCAGATCGAGGACTGGGCGGACGAGGTGATCGCCGCGTTCCCGGATGAGGTCGCGCGGTTCCGCGGCGGAGAGTCGAAGCTGCTCGCGTTCTTCATGGGCCAAGTCATGAAACGGTCGCGCGGTCAGGCGGACCCGCGCCGCGCCACCGAGGTGCTGCGCACGAAGCTCACCGCGTAGCGCCGTTCGCCGCCCCCTGCCCGACTCCCCCTCCTTGGCGCGACCCGTTTTCCGCAAGTCGGCTCGCCCGCTGCTGCCAGTGCCCAAGCCGCGGGTCGGGGATCGCGAAGAAATCGTCGGCGATCTCGCGCAGCCACTCGGGATCGGGCGCGCGATTCTCGCGCAGCGCCACACGCCGGACCTTCTTGGCCAGCCGGAGGTTGAACTCGCCCGTGGGGTCGAGCGACGCGGCGTGCGCGTCGCGTCGACGGCGCAAGTAGTCGATGATGAAATTGAACGCGAGCTCACAGTAGACCTCGACGGTCTCCTCTCCCAGGTCCCAACGTGAGCTCTGCCGGACACGGTCGAACACCGCCTTCCACCGGTCGTTGTCCTGGATGCGGATCATGCCGCGGAAGATCCGGCGGTTGGTCTCGAAGGAGAAGATCGTGCCGCTGAGCACGCGATCGAACAAGTGGTCGGCCTCGGAGTGGTCGTAGTCGAGCACCACCGCGCGCGCGACCGCCGCATACGCCTCGCCGAGATGCGAGTCGAAGCGATGCTCCCAATAGCCGTGGCCGAGTGCGCGCGTGCCGCGCGTCAGTAGGAGCTGCCGCGGCACGAAGAAGTTGTGGGCGATCGTGTCCGCCGCGAGGTGCGCCAGGTACCCGTACGCCACCGCGCGCAGGCGGTCGTTGCCGGCCGCGCTCAGGATCTCCTCGCCGACGTGCCAGAAATGACAGTGCCGGCCCGCCGGCACGTACTTCTTCGCGAACGAGATGTCTGCGGCCATCGAACCGTAGAGGAAGCTCTGCGGATACACCCGGATCAGATCGGCGATGGGCCCGGGCAGGAGGGTAAGCGCGTCGAGGACGTGGCGGCCGAGGAACACGTGCGTGGCGGGTCCGAACGCCCACGCGGAGTCGGGCACGAACAGCAGCGCCAGAACCGCGGCCCCGGCTGCGGCGCCACAGCGCACGAGAGAATGCATCGACGCGCGCGGACCTTCCTATCGCTTGCCCAAATGCTTTGCGGCGCGTTCGCCCTTGCGCCACGCGTCGCGCCACGCGTCGCGGACACCGCGCCTGGCCGCGCGCGTGACGTCGCGACGCGCCGCCGTGACGATGTCCGCCACTTGGCCGCGTAGCTCATCGACCGCGCCCTGAGCCGCGCGCCGGCGATCGATGCGAGGGGCGTCCGCCGACGCGCGCTTCGTCTCGCGGCCCCGCGCCTTTCGCCGCCGGCGCGCGTGCTTCTCCGCGATTCGGCGAAGCGGCGCCGTCTCTCGCAAGATGCGCTCGGCCTCCGTCTCGGCGCTGCCGCGAACGAGCAGCGTGGCGCCGATGCCGAGCGTCACGCCGATCGTGAACGCCGTCATGAAGTCGATCGTGTCCTGCTTGGCCATGGGTGCCTCGTAGCCTAAGTCCTCTAAGTCCTAAGTCCTCTAAGTCCTACCCCCTGACGCCTACTTCCTCATCCGCCGCGGCCCGAGCCCGCAGCGAGCCGCTCGGCCGCGCCGCGCGCAACGACTCGGCCGTAGTATGTAGTCCTCGTGCGGTCGCGGCTGTATCGAGCAGGATCTGCTCGGCCTCTTCCTGGACCACATCGAGCACCGCGGCGAACGCACGCACGCGCGTCTCCGTCGCTTCGCCCGCCTCGCGGAGCGACCGGTTCAGGCCTTCCACCGTATGGACCAAGTCGTTGACCTGCCGGCGGACCGTTTCGCTGACATCGCGGGCGTCGCCGGCCACACCGCTGACTCGCTCGAGCAGCGGCTGGGCGTGCGGCGTGAGTTGGTCGACCGATCGTTCGACCCGCCGGACCAGCCGTTTCACGCTGCGGAGGAGGATGAGACTCGCGATGATCAGACCGATCAGGAACAGCGCGATGATGATCATCGCGACGGCCGTGGCGATCTGGGCGCGTGCGATCCATTCGATCTGGGCCGCGGTCTGCGCGTCGAGTTGCATCCACCCGATGGGGGCTATGCCGGTCACGTCGTGCTCCTTGCCCTATGAACGCCGCCCGCGCCGCGGCCCAGCGCCGCGGTGACGCCCGCACCGGCGATGTTAGGCCGCGTTCACGGCAAGTGTCAAGCCGCTGCATTTCAAACGGTTCCGGCTTTCGTGCTGCGGTGGGCTTCCCACTTCCTCCGCGCCCATCCCCTTCGCCGACACTTTGCCGCCCACGACGCCGGCCACCGCGTTCACAGATCATCGGCGCGGCGGTCAGCGGGCTCGACAGCTCGGTTGGCAGTCTCTCTCGCGGCCGGGTATACTCCGTGCACTGCGCTCGCGCCGAAAGGTTAGCCAGTTCCAATTGGTTCGAGACAAGGAGTCGAATGCCGAAATTCGTGGTCGAAGGCGGACGCCCGATCCAAGGCACGGTCCGACCGGCCGGCAACAAGAACGCCGCACTGCCGATTCTCGCCGCAACGCTGCTGTCCGACGAGGACATCGTGCTCGAGAACGTTCCCGATATCAAAGACGTCCGCACCCTCATCGAGCTTCTTTCGCTGCTCGGCGCGCACGTCGAATGGAGCGGGCCGAACTGCGTGAAGGTCAACGCCGCGGATGTGCGCGACTACGCGATCGACCCCGCGCTCGCCGCACGCATCCGCGCCTCGATCCTGCTGGCCGGACCGATGCTCGCCCGCATCGGCCGGATGGTGCTGCCGCCGCCTGGCGGCGATGTGATCGGCCGGCGCCGCGTCGACACGCACTTTCTCGCGTTGTCCAAGCTCGGCGCCGCCGTCCAGAGCGACGCGGGGTACACGCTCGAGACGAGCGGTCTGCGCGGCGCGGACATATTCCTGGACGAGCCGAGCGTCACCGCGACCGAGAACGCGGTCATGGCCGCGGCGATGGCGAAAGGCAGCTCGCGCATCCGCAACGCCGCGGCCGAGCCGCACGTACAGGACTTGTGTCACATGCTGAACGGCCTCGGCGCGAAGATCTCGGGTATTGGCACGAGCATCCTCGAGTTCGAGGGTGTAGACCGCCTGCGCGGCGGCCGGTTCCGCCTGACGAGCGACCACATCGAGGTCGGCTCGTTCATCGGTCTCGCCGCCGTGACCGCGGGCGAGGTCCTGATCGAGGATGCGGCGATCGAGCACCTCGATTCGACGCTGCTCGCGTTCGAGCGGATGGGCATCCGCTGCGAGGTGCGCGGGCGCGACGTGTTCGTGCCGGCGCGGCAGGAACGCGTGATCCGGACGGACGTTGGCGGGCACATCCCGAAGATCGATGACGGGCCGTGGCCGGCGTTCCCGGCGGACCTCACGTCGATCGCGCTGGTCGTCGCGACGCAGTGTCGCGGCACGATCCTGATCTTCGAGAAGATGTTCGAGTCGCGGATGTTCTTCGCGGACAAGATCATCGGGATGGGCGCGCGCATCGTGCTGTGCGATCCGCATCGCGCGGTCGTGGTTGGCCCGTCCAGGTTGCACGCCGCGGTGCTCGAGAGCCCCGACATCCGCGCCGGCATGGCGCTGTTGATCGCGGCGCTCGGCGCCGAAGGCGAGAGCCATATCTTCAATATCGGCCAGATCGAGCGAGGCTACGAGCGCATCGATGAACGGCTGCGCGGCCTCGGCGCTTCGATCTCACGCGAGGATTCGCGGGGTGACTTCGAGGAGGCGAGATGACGGATCAGCAGAGGCGACGGGACGCGGGTGATGACTTGCGCGACGGTGTGCGCACGATCGTCGGCGTCGCCGGCGCGCTGAAGGACGCGATCGAGGGGACGTTCCAGGAGCTGCTCGACCGCGGCGAGCTCTCGCCCGAACGGGCCCGTGAAGCGGCGAGATCGACGGTCAAGAAGGCGCAAGAGACGGTCGACCAGATGCGCGACCGGCTCGACCTCGTGCCGCGCCGCGAGTTCGATGCGCTGCGTGACGAGGTCGCCGCGTTGAAACGCGCTCTCGAAGAGCACCGGACGCAGGCGTCGTCGAGCGCGCACGACGAAGGCGCGGCCTCTCGAGCCGCCGACACGCCGCCGTCCGAATCGCCTGGCGGCGCCGGGCGCACGAACCCGGGATTCACCGTTGACGAGCGGTGAGCCAGACGACGAACCCACAGGCCCAGCCTGCCGCGCGCACGGTCGTCGAGACGCCGGCCGCTTCGGAACCGCCAATCTGGACCCACGC
>JBOHRM010000754.1:0-2589 GCA_050732715.1 Longimicrobiales bacterium | reverse complement strand
GTCTACGCGGCCGCTCGCGGAATCCCCGCGCACAACGCCGTCGCCGGCGCCTGCGGATGCGGGGACGCTTTACCACGCGGCGATTATAGTCGCCGAAGCGAGCCTGCGGCTGCACGAGACCGACCGCGCCAAGGAATGGCTGGCCCGCGCGCCGGCTGCCGACCGCGGCTGGGAATGGCGGTATCTCACCGACCTGAGCGACCGTAGCGCGGCTGTGGTTCCGCTCGAGGGCGGAGCCGTGGCGGACCTGACGGTCAGCCCGGACGGCCGATGGGTCGCCGCGGCGATGGCGGATGGCCGTACCCACCTGCTGGAGGCGTCCAACGGCGACGTCGTCCGGACGTTTGAGGGCCACACCGCGTCCGCCTGGACGCCCGTGTTCACCCGGGACGGGCGGCGGCTGGCGACGGCATCGTCGGATGGCACGGCGCGCGTCTGGGAGCTCGCCCCAGGCCGTGTGCTGCTGGAGATGCCCGGCAACGGACGCGGCGTCGCCGCCGTCGCATGGAGCCCCGATGAGTCGCACCTTGCCGTGAGCTCGTGGGATCGTACGCCCGAACGCGGTGTCTTCGGCACGCTCAACGTCTATGACACCCGCACGGGTGAACGGCTGCGTCACATCGAGCACGGCAATTATCCGATCGCGAGCCTCACGTACACCGCCGACGGTGATCGCCTCATCGGCGGCACATGGGACTGGGATCTGGTGGTCTGGGACACACACGCCTGGCTCGAGCCGCGCGTGCTGTCACCGCCAGAAAGCCCGGATTACAAGCGGATCGAGGACTTCGCGCTGTCGCCCGACGGAACACGCCTGGCCGTGGCGCACGCGGACGCGCGTGTCCGCATCTGGGACCTCGACCGGCTCGAGATCGAACGCACGCTGTGGAGCCCGATGGAAGGTGCGCTCAAGAACATCAGCGACGTCGTGCACCTCGGCGCCGGCGAGCGGATCGCGACGGTCGGCGGCGATCTCACGGTCCGCCTCTGGGACGCCACGACCGGAGACCTCCTCGCCGCGCATCACGGTCATGATCGTCCGATCCTGACGGCGGCGGCGGCGCCGGACGGGCGCTGGCTCTACACCGGCGGATCGGGCGGCAGGATGCGCCTCTGGGACCTGGACGCACTGGATCCGGCCCGCGCCGCATGGCCGATCCCCCCTGCGCCTGATGCCACCGACGAGGGCAGCAACACCGTCTACGACGTCGCGTTCGATCCAGCGCACCGCCACGCGGTGGTCACCACGTTCGGCGGCTGGCTGCGCATCATCGATGCCGAAACCGGAAAGGAGGTGCGCGGCTGGAAGGCATCCGAACAGGCGACGGTCGGCGTCGACTGGAGTCCAGATGGCCGCTGGATCGCGTCAACGGGCAATGACGGCCGCGTGGCGGTTTGGGATGCCGGAACCGGTGCGCGTGTCGTGCAGCTTCTGGAAGCCGAACGGCAGCTCCTCAACGTTGCGTTCGACCCATCCGGCGCACTGCTGGCTTCGCCGGGTGACGGCGCGTCCGTCCACGTCTGGCGAGTGCCGTCGTGGCAACCAATGGCGAAGCTGACGGACGGGACCGGCTCCGTGACCGACATTGCATGGAATCGCGACGGCCTGCTGGCTGCCGCCTACACGGACGGCAAGGTCCGCCTGTGGGACGTGCAGCGTGGCACGCTCGAGCGCGTGGTCGAAGCCGGCGACCGAGGCACGCCCGCGATCACGTTCGACCCGTCGGGCGGCAAGCTCGCGGTGGTGCTCGGCCGCTCCGCGCGGATCTGGGACATCGAGGCGCAGCGCTGGATGGCGCAGTGGACGCCGCGTTCCGCGAATGCGCGCAGCATCGCCTGGTCGCCGGACGGTGCGCGCATCGCCGCGGCGATGGCCGGCAACACCTTCGAGGTGTGGCACGCCGAGACGCAAGCGAGCTTGCTACGTCTGACGCAAGCCGCCACGGCGTGGCTGGTCATGTGGAGATCGCAAGACGACCTCGTACTCGTGCCGCTGGATGGCACCGTCCGCGTGCTGCGCGCCACGCCGTCAGACGTCGCGATCGAAGCGGCGGCGCCGAACGGGATGCCGCAGGACAGCTCGGAATGGAAACGCCGGTTGGGCTACGTCGCGGATCGCGGCGGTACCTGGCTGACATCGAACGAAGAGCATCGAACGCAGCAGAATCAGGAGGCGCACCGCTACGGGATGCGCTACTCGATGGGCTTGGGCGGCTCTGCGCAGCACGGTTGTCTCTGGGGCGAATGGCCGGATCGTGAACCGATCGTATTCTGGACGTACTTCACGGCGTGGGACCCGACGCGGCAGCAGTTGCTCCTGCAACAGTCGGGCGCGAACGGCGTCATCGGACTCGGCTACGAGACGCCCGGCACCGGAATCGCCGACCAACGGTTCACCGCGCCGGACGGGACGACCTGGGACCAGCGGCACGTGACGACGATGACGCCGCCCGACACGCTCGTGACCCGGAGCTTTCAAAAGGAGGACGGCTCGTGGGAACCGCGCCGCACCTATCGCTGGGTCCGGCAGCCATCGGGTACGCCCGCCCCTTGCTGAGCCGACCGGCCGCCGCGCGACCAGGTTTCAGT
>JBOHRM010000753.1:0-2754 GCA_050732715.1 Longimicrobiales bacterium | reverse complement strand
GCCCAGCGCCGCGCGCACCGCGACCTCGCCCTGCCGAGCCGACGCGCGAACGAGCAGCAGATTCGCCACGTTCGCGCACGCGATCAGCAGCACGAGGCCGACGGCGCCGAGCACGATCCACAACGGCCGGCGTGCATCGCCGACGATGAAATCGTCGAGCGCCTCGAAGCGCAGGCCTTTCTCGAAATTGCTCGCCGGATACTGGTCCGACAATCTCGCGGCCAGCGTCGTCAGCTCGGCGGTCGCCCGCTCGACCGGCGCGCCCGGCGTGAGCCGCGCGATCGCCCGGAACGTGTGACAGCCCCGCGCACAGCCTTCGCGATCCCGGCCGTGTCCGGTCCACAGCTGCACGCCCTCGGGACCGAACGAGCCGCCGATCGGAAAGCGAAACCCCGGCGGCGCCACGCCGACCACCTCGTAGCTCTTCTCGGACAACTCGAGCATCGTCCCGATCGCGTCCGGCCGCCCGCCGAGGCGCGTCTGCCAGAACTCGTGACCGACCACGACCACGGGAGCCGCGCCCTCGAGATCATCCTCGTGCGTCAAGTCGCGACCCAGCACGGGCCTCAGGCCGAACACGGCCAGCAGCCCGCCCGTCGATCTCGCCGCGGTCACCAGCTCGGGCGAGCCCGCTCGACTCAGCGTCAGCCTCGACGTCGAGAACCCCTCGACCGCGTGCACCCCGTCGAGCGCACGCACGTCGTCGATATCCGGACCCGACATGTATCCGCGATCCGACGGGTCCTCGAGGTCGTGCGCCCAGACCAACGCCAGCCGGTCTGGCTCGAGGTACGGCAGCGATCGCAGCAGGACGCCGTTCACCACGCTGAAGATCGCAGTGTTCGCGCCGATGCCGAGCGCGAGCGTGAGCACCGCGATCGCCGCGAAACCCGGCCGCCGCGCGAGCGACCGGAACGCAAAGCGGAGATCGAGCCTCAGATGATCCATGGGCTGGCCTCTCGTCATTGTACGGTGATCATCGTCAGACACAGGCGCACCGCGAGGAACGCTCGGACGCACCCACTCACGCAGCGCTGAAACGGCCACATCCACGGTGGTCTGCGTGCCGAGGAGCACCACCGGAACGAGGCCGCGGGCAGCACGTTCCTCGAGCCGCTCCTCGAAAACGTTCAGCATGTCGGCGGCGAATCGCCGCCGGAACGCCCGCGGATAGAGCAGCAGCAGCGTGCGAACCCATTTGCGCGCGGCGCCAACCAGAACTCGTCCAATCCGTTGCATCAACTTCCTACTCGAACGGACTCTCGCACGGGAGAGGTCGTTGGGCGGGCAATCCCGTCACGCGCTGTGCCCGTCGAGCATCGAGTCGCTAGCTCGGCAGCAGCTTGCGCCGTCGCGCGATCTCGAGGACCTCGTGCAGCCGCATCGCCTCCGCCCGCGCGACCGCTCGGCCGCGTGCCGTCAGGCGATAGAACCTCCGGTCCCGGCCAGGGTGCGGCTCCCGCGACGCGGGTGGCGCGGCCGTCTCCTCGATGAGCCCCTGCGCCATCAGCCGCGACAACACGCGGTACAGCGACCCGATCTCCGGTCGGATCCGCCCACCTGACTCCTCTTCGACGGCCTTCATTATCGCGTAGCCGTACAGCGCGCCACGGCTCAGCACCAGCAGCACCTGGAACTCGGTCGCGCTGGGTGCGTCCACGCCGCGCACGGATTCATCTCGGCGTGCCATCATCGCTCATATAGGTGACTGGCATATATGAGACGGTGCAACCTACCGGAACGGTTGTCAAGGACGGCGGAGCTGTGGCGGGTTGTCGCCGAGGATGAGCCGGAGCCGTTGTGCGTGCTGACGTTGGCGCGTTGTTAGATGTGCGCTGATTCGAGGGTGGTGATCATGGAAGCCCCCGAGGCAGATTTAGAGGAATGAGGGCGGGCGACCGCACGCATCGAATGGAGGATGCGTACCGCGAGTGCCGCCCGCCGGAAGCATACTGCGAATGCTCCGGATTGGTGAACGGGAGTCCGATTGCTGGCGCCTACGCCGCTCGCCGGCGCGGTCCGAGGAGCGTCGCCCCGTACTACTCCTCGAGCACCGAGAGGATGTTGCCGGCCGGGTCCTTGAACCACGCGATGTCGGGGCCGTTCCCCCGAGCGATGCCTTTCTCATCCTGGTCGAAGCCCGCGTAGCGCTCGAACGTCACGCCACGCGCGGTCAGCTCGTCCACGGCCCGGTCGATATTCTCCACCGGAAAGTTGAGAATCGTGTAGGTCGCCGGTTGGTGATCGTCTTTGGGATAGATCAGCGTGTCTCGGCCGCCCGCGATGTGCAGCGTGACAATGCCGTTCTCCTCCGACACGCGAAGGCCGAGCGTCTCGCCGTAGAACTGCTTGGCTTTCGTGAGGTCGTCCGCCGAGAATCCACTGAATGCCCTGGTGTGCTCGAACATGCTGGCTCCGTGGTGTTCGCGATCAATGTTCCCGCCACCCCGTCCCATCTGATGTGCGAATCATGCAACGAAGCGGCGGTTCCGAGAAAGGGGGCCGGCGTCTCCAGCAGGTGCTTCCCGGCGTCATATGGTCCAGTCGGCGGCGGCCGGCTCCGCCTGGCCACGGGCGTGGCGCGTGGATCATCTTCGGCGGGGTCCCCTGATTATTGAATCGTACTGGTGCCGCGGAGGCCACCCGGGCTCGTCCTCAACGCGCCGCATTTCATGGCACTAGGACCACTTTGCCGATCCCTTCCTCCCGAGCGGCGAGTCGACGGTAGGCATCGACTCCCTGGTTGAGGGGGAT
>JBOHRM010000752.1:0-6115 GCA_050732715.1 Longimicrobiales bacterium | reverse complement strand
TTCGGCGACCACGAACGCCACGCCCCGTTCGGCCGGCGGCCGAACGGCATCTACATGCCGCGATTCCGCAATATCAGCGACCAGCACCCCGACTTCACGCGTGGCTACGGATACCAGGGCGGCGGCTATCGTGAAGGCTGGGACCGCGGCGTGACGTCCGAAGGCTTCGGCGTGCAGCTCAAGAATCGGCTGCGCGACCCCGGCGATTGGATCATGCGCTTCGTCGGCTTCGGCGAATGCTTGCCGAACCCGGACAACACTATCGCGCTCGATCCAGTCAGGGTCGACAAGTGGGGCATCCCGGCGTTGCGCATCCACTGCGCTTGGGGCGAGAACGAGCGGAAGATGGTGCAGGACATGAGCGTCGCCGCCGCGGAGATGCTCGAGGCCGCCGGCGCGGTCGACGTCGAGACGTGGGCGGAGATCAGCAAGCCAGGCGAGGGGATTCACGAGATGGGGACGGCGCGGATGGGCCGAGATCCGCGGACCTCCGTACTCAACGAATGGAACCAGGCTCACGACGTGAACAACCTGTTCGTCACGGACGGCGCATGCATGCCGTCGTCGGCGTGCCAGAACCCGTCCATCACGTACATGGCGCTGACCGCGCGAGCGTGCGCCCACGCGGTCGACCTGATCAACCGGAACGAGCTATGATGGATCGACGTCGGTTCTTCGATCGGATCAATAGCGTTTGAACCGATCGAATACGGTGATCACGGGCAGCGCGTTGCACTCGTCGTCGAAGTAGTCGCGCCCGCAGCCGCTTGCCGGCTCCCACCAGAAGATGCCCTTGATCCTGCGGCTCGGAATGCTCAGCAGCGTCTGATTCACCGCCTCGAGGAATGCCTTGCGCGGGCCGCCGGGCGCGTCCGAGGGATAGGGCGCAAGCTCCGTCTCCTCGTACTCGTGCGGGCGGTAGCCGACCTCGACCACGATCACGTCCTTGGCCGGGTAGTTCTCCAGGATCGACAGGACGTTGTCGCGAAGACCGAGGAGGTTGCCGTGCCACCAGGGATAGTACGAGAGACCGATGATGTCATAGGGGATGCCGTAGCCGTTGAACGTGTCGTAGAACCGCTTCGCGCCTTTCGTGTCGGCGCCCTGGTCGTAGTGGAGCATGATGAGAGGGTGGGGCGCCTGACCGCGGCCCGCGTCGATCCCGTCGAGGCCTGCCTTGAACAGCCGGGCGAAGTTGTCCCAGTTCTCCGGAAGCCAGCCTGAACGAGGTCGATCATATATACTGCCGCTGGCCTTCGGGAGTAGCGGCGTAGCCATCGACGAGATGATCCGCGTATCAAGCCGCGGCCGGCAGCTCGGCGTAGCGGTCCTCGAGCGCTATACGAATGATGCCGGCGACGAGCCGGACGTAGTCGCGCTTGCTTCTCACCAGCCGCTTCAGCTCGGACGCATCCTTGCCGAGCCCCATGCGCCGCGCCGCCTTCAGGATCCGCGGATCCGCGAAAGGGAACAGCTCGGGCCACACGCGCTGAACCTCGCGGAAGAAGATGTCCACGCCGACGTCGCCGATGCCCTTGAACTCCTTGATCAGCGCGCGCTCGGCCGCGACATCGCGGTTCGCCGCATCGCGGAGACGGCGCAAGTCGCCGCCGTAGCGATCGAGCAGGAGCGAGGTCGTCTGATCGAGCCGCGTCGCGGTGCTCTCATCATAGCGGGCGTAGCCGGACCGGTTGAGCACA
Organism: Longimicrobiales bacterium; assembly: GCA_050732715.1. Classification (GTDB taxonomy): domain Bacteria; phylum Gemmatimonadota; class Gemmatimonadetes; order Longimicrobiales; family RSA9; genus JBOHRM01. The sequence continues at coordinate 4,415 of JBOHRM010000752.1, read as the reverse complement.
TTCGTGCGCCTCCGCCAGGTCGAAGCGGCCATCTTCTCTGGCGTGGTCCAACCTTCGCGGGCGAGCGCACGCGCCGCGCGGACGGCGATCTCGTGGTTGATCCGGGTGCTGGCGAGCAGGGAGAAACAGAGCAGCCGGAACAGCGGCGACGGCGTGTTTCGTTCGATGCCGATGCCCAGCTCCTCGGCGAACGTCCGGCCGTAGCGCTCGAGGATGAAACGGACCGTGGATCGCTTCGATGATTCAGCCATGTCGAACCTCATGCTTGACCGTCCGACAGGAGATGGGCGCAGCATCCGGACCACACAGGTGACCGCGAACACATCCCATCTTACGTTTCGCTTCTATGGCATCGACCAACCCCGTGGCGCGAGCGCTCGATGACCTTCGTGCCCTGTTGCGGCGCATCGATGGCCGAGGGTATCCGGCGTACCATGAGATTCGCGGTGTGTATGACGTTGCCGGCGGGCGGCTGATCGTCGATCACGTGCAGGGCGATCCGTTCGCGGAGCCGAGCCGGCTGCGAATCGTGCTCCCCGCTGCGGCGGCCGGGCTGCCGGCGTGGGCACTGAACGACGAGACCGCGCGCACCGCGACCGCGGACTTCCTGAATCGGAGGCTCTGCGAGATGCTGGAGCGCGCGGAGTCGAGGCGCGGGTCAGGACGCAGCGGTGAGCTGCGTGCCCTGCGGCCGGGCCAGGCAGTGCTCGAGCGGTCGAGCGTGACGGTGCTCGCAGACGGAGGAGTCGAGGCGCGGTTCCGCGCGGGGTTGCCTGCACGCGGCCGGACCGTTCTCGGCCATCAGGCCGCCGAGCTTCTCTGCGACGACGTGCCTGCCGCCGTCTCTTCTTCCTTGCACTACACCGCACTCGATGGCGCTGCGTTGCGCGGGCACGTCGAAACGGTCGACGATGCGCGTGCGCTCCGCGCGCAGCTCGCCGAGAACGGGCTCGTCGCGTTCGTCGCGGACGGCGCGATCCTGCCTCGGCTCAGCGGCGTCGATGACCGGCCGTTGCCGGACGCCGTCCCGTTCCGGGCTCCCGCGGAGCTCCGCGTCACACTCCGCGTGCCGAACGCGGGCGAAATTTCGGGCATGGGCCTGCACGCGGGTGTCACGCTCATCGTCGGCGGAGGGTTCCACGGCAAGTCCACGCTGCTGCGTGCGCTCGAGCGCGGCGTCTACGACCACCTGCCCGGAGACGGCCGAGAGCACGTCGTCACCGTGGCGGATGCGGTCAAAGTCCGCGCGGAGGACGGGCGCAGCGTCGCCGGCGTCGACATCAGCAACTTCATCGGCCGGCTGCCGGGCGGGATCGACACGCGCCACTTCTCGACGGCGAACGCGAGCGGCTCGACGTCACAGGCCGCGGCGATCGCCGAAGCCCTCGAGCTCGGCGCGACGTGCCTGCTGCTCGATGAGGACACCTCCGCGACAAACTTCATGATCCGGGACGCGCGAATGCAGGCGCTCGTGCAGGACGCGCACGAGCCGATCACGCCGTTCATCGATCGGGCACGCCAGCTCTTCGAGCAGCACGGCGTCTCGACGGTCCTCGTGGTCGGCGGCTCCGGCGACTACTTCGACGTCGCAGATACGGTCATGGCCATGATGGAGTACGTGCCGTCGGAGGTGACCGCACGGGCGCGCGAGGTCGCGACGTCGCACCCGACACGCCGGGCGCATGAGGGTGGGCCGTGGCGGCCGGCCGCCCGTCGCATCCCGCTGCCGCAATCGCTCGACCCACGACTTGGGCGCCACGCCGTGCACGTCCGCGCGTTTTCCGAGGAGCGCGTGCTGTTCGGCGGGGAGGAAGTAGACCTGCGTGCCGTCGAACAGCTCGTCGAACCGGCGCAAGCCCGAGCCATCGCCCAAGCGATCGCCTTCGCGCGCGGCAGCGTGATCGACGGCGAGCGCGACGTGGCCGCCGCACTCGATGCTCTGATGCACCGGCTCGAGCGCAACGGTCTCGACGCGTTTCAGACCGAGCCGACCGGCGAGCTGGCAGCGTTCCGCATCTTCGAGCTCGGCGCGTTCCTCGGCCGGGTTCGCGGCCTCGAGGTTCGGCCGAGCCCACCCATAGAATGACGGCCGCCCGTACACCGGCCCTGACCCGCCGTTCGTTGCCGGAAGGCGCGCTCAGTGGACCCGTGCGGTCAAGCCTGTCACGCGGCGAGCCGTGCGGCCCCGCCTCCGCGCATCCACGACGGGTGTGCCGGGATTGGCTTTCGCGTAATCGATGATTCGGCGGTCGACCGTCACGAGCGGCAGGCTGTTCAGCTGCGCCGCCGCGATCAGCATGCGGTCCGCTGGATCGCTGTGCGCTGTGCCGGCCAGCCGAGTGCTGACCAGGAGGATATCGGGGTCGAGTCGCAACGGACGGATGTCCGGCGCCTCCCGTGCCCGCTTGAGCCAGACCGAGGGATCGACCGAAAAACTCAGCTGCCCTTTCGCCGACTTCATGGCGACTTCCCAGTACGAGATGTCGAGCACCCACACGCCGCCCTCCGAGCTGCTCCGGTCCAGCAACGGCATCAAGTCCCCGGTCACCCGGTCGGTCTCCCCCTTCAGGCGCCAGACCCAGATGTGCGTATCGAGAAGCAGCGGACCACCATAGCGGGACAGGTCCGCGGGCGTTCGCACCCACGCCGGCGTGGATCTCACGCGTACTCGCCCCACGCCTCGAAGTCGGGCGAGACGATGTCTCCCTCGCTCACGACGGTGCCGCGCAGCATGCCGAAGCTGCTCGCCCGTTGACGGTCGGGCGGCACGAGCTTCGCGACGGGGCGGCCGCGCTTAGTGATGACGTACTGTTTACGGTGCTCACGCACCTCATCCATCAGCTTCAAGCAGACATCCTTGAAAACGCCGGCCTTGATCTCGACGGTCTCGATGGCGTCGGCCATCCCCGACGGCGTCGGTTCGGGCGGTGGGGCTTGTTTCGAGTCGCTCATGGCATCGCTCCCTGGAAGTTGGCCATACAACATAGCCATGGCCGCAAAATGTGGCCATGCTGTGCTCGCGTCAAGCTCCATGGCCCGCGAAGGTCTCGGGTGGCGAATGGGGCCCGTTGCCATTACGATACGTCTACGCGGATGTCGTGATCGCGTGACCCGATGCGCCAGGATTTATGCCAATGCCGACGGCGATTCTCGATGGTCCGATCGAGCCGAGTGCTGCGTCCGCATCGCGTGCGACCCCTCTACGTGTCCTCGATGTCACGAACTTCTACTCGGCGGCGAGCGGCGGCGTCAAAACCTATCTGAATGCGAAGCTGCGGGACTTCGCGGAGCGCGGCGTACACCACGCGCTGGTGGTGCCCGGCAGCCGTTACGATGTAACCGTCGAGGGCGCTACTCGCGTATACCGTTTGCGCGGCCCGCCCGTCCCGTTTTCGGGCTATCGTTTCCTGCTGTCGCCCGCGGCGCTGCGGCGCGTGATCGAGCGCGAGCGGCCGGACGTGATCGAGATCGGCGGCCCGTTCCTGCCGGTGTTGGTGCGCCGGGCGATGGGGGCGGTGCGCGTACCGCTGGTCGGGTTCTATCACAGCGATCTGATCCGGGCGTACGCGGAGTCTTACGCCACGTTCGGCGTGCGCCCGTTGCGGCCGCTGGCCGGGGATCTGGCGCGGCGCGCGATCCCGCGCATCTACCGCCGGCTCGATGCGACGGTGGCGGGCTCGGCGACGGTTGCGGACGAGCTGAGGGGGCTCGGCATTCCGCGCGTTCACTGCGTGCCGCTCGGCGTGGACCTGAAGATGTTCACGCGTCGGCCCGGTGCGGCGGAGCTGCTGCGGGCGCGGTGCGGCGTCGAACCGGGTGTGAGCATCGCTTTGTACGTCGGCCGGTTCTACCACGAGAAGCGGCTCGACGTGGTGCTGCGCGCGCACGAGCGGATCGAGCGAGACCGGCGGCCGCATCTGGTGCTGGTGGGCGGGGGTCCGCAACGGGATCGGCTGGTTGCGGAGTCGCGGCGGCGCGAGCGGCTCACGGTGTTGCCTTATGAACGCGATCCCGATGCGCTCGCGCGACTCTATTCCGGCGCGGACTTCTATGTCGCGCCCGGTCCAGGCGAGACGTTCGGGCTGGCGATCGCGGAGGCGTTGGCGTGCGGGCTGCCGGTGGTGGCCGTGGCGAGCGGCGCCGCGCCGGATCGCATCGCCGGTTCCGAATGTGGCAGGCTCTATCCGTCGGGTGACGTGGACGCCTGCGCGGCCGCGTTCGTGGAGATGAGCCGCGCCGCCCCGGGGCTGCACGATGCCGCACGTGCACATGCCCGCCGCACCCTCGACTGGCGGCGCACGTTCGACAAGCTGTACGGTCTGTACGCGGAGCTCGCCGGCCGTTCGACGCTGGCCTGACGCTGCCCCTCTGAGGGACGTTACGAACGGCGGTCACGGATCTCGCTGCCCTGAGGG
>JBOHRM010000751.1:0-2842 GCA_050732715.1 Longimicrobiales bacterium | reverse complement strand
ATCGAAAACAGTCGGCGCCCCGCCCGATTCGCCCCCGCCGTACCCTCGCCCTCGCTCACGCCCGTCGTTCTCGTCATCACTCGAGCAGCCGAATCTGCGTCCGCCCCAGCGCCGGCACTTCATGGCAACGCCGGCACCGCGCCTCGTAGGACTCGAGCCCGCCGACCTGGATCGTCGGCCCCTCCGCCGGCGCCGGCCGCCCATCGATCAGCCGCTGATTGCGCGTCGCAAGCCCGCCGCACCGTACGCAGATCGCGTGGAGCTTGTCCACTGTGTCAGCGATCGCGAGCAGCGCCGGCACCGGCCCGAACGGCCGCCCGCGGAAATCCATGTCCGTGCCCGCCAGGATCACACGCACGCCGCGCCCCGCCAACACGTTCGCGACATCGATGATGCCGGGGTCGAGGAACTGCACTTCATCCGCAGCCACCACGTTCGTCGCCGGGCCGACTTTCTCCATCAGTTCGACCGACGACGTCACCGGCTCCGACGCCAGTTGCCCACCGTCGTGCGTGCGCACCGCCTCGAGCACGCCGTAGCGCTCGTCCAGGTGCGACTTGAAGACCTGCACGACCTTGCGCGCCAGCACCGCCCGCCGCACCCGTCGCAGCAGCTCCTCCGACTTGCCACTGAACATTACACCACTGATCACCTCGACCCAGCCGCCCTCGCCCGCGTAATCCATCCCCGCAGTCTAGCCCGCGCCGCGCGCTGCTGTCCAGTCACAAACATCCCCCCAACGCCCGGGCAAGCGTAGGACGTCGAGCGCGCCATCGGCACGAGCCGAGCGCGTCCGCCAGAAGAAAATCCTTGACGCGCCCGGGCCGTAGCACACATATTCGCCGTCCACCCTTGCTTCGCCGATGGCGACGTGACCTTTCCCCAGGTCCGAGCCAAGGGTACCGAGGCCCTGACACCGAGGGGCGCGATCCTGGCTCGCTCCCGTTCGTGTCGTCCGGAGGGTGCCCCGCATGACACGCCGCAGATTGGCACGCTGCACGAGGCCGAGTACGGCTCCGAACCCGATGTCGCCCGTACCAGGACGTCTCGAGGCGTGCAGCAATGCCGTACAGCCGCATATCGTCGTTCTGCTGCGAGTGGAGCGCTACGCGCAGCCGCATCGTGTCGATCGGTCCGGTCCCGTCGGCCAGCTCGATCGCTGTACCCTGGTGGATTCACTGCGAGGCGGGACACTGACGTCGAGCGCGCAATCCGTCGATAGTGATGACATTGGCAGTATCAGCCGATTCGACCTTTGGGTCGGCAACACCGTTCCGCACAACTATCGTTATTGTACAATCTTCTACAAAGGTGCTGGCCATCGACTTTCGCATCAGGCTCGCTGAGAAGGCCACGTCGTTGACTCAGATTGGAGTTGCCCCACACGTTGATCTGTTGGCGTGACGACATACTGGAAGCACATTGACGCCACGCGTACGTTGGGCCCGTCCCAAAGGCTGTTCATTCTTTACTTCGTATGGTTACGGGGACCGTGCTTGGCCAGCGCCAAGGCTATGTCATCAGAACCCTTGGCGAGTTTTGTGTGTTCCGCGGCGCTGACCGGATGCCGCTGGGACAGGCGCGAGAGCGCGCCTTGCTCGTCTATCTAGCGATAGGAATCGGTCGGTCCTTCCAGCGCGAAACATTGGTCGACCTCCTTTGGGATCGAGGTGGGATTCGCGAGCGCCGCCACGGCCTGAGCCAGCTCCTCTACAGTCTGAGGCATCGGTACCCCTTACTCGAGCTGGTCGGCACTCGTGATACCGTGCGACTAGAAGGTGGCGTGTCAAGGATCGACGCTTTGGAATTGCTGGCGGCTGTCGAAGCGGGCGATATCCAGACTGCGTGCGAGCTGTTTGGCGGGCAATTCCTCGAGGGGTTCTACATCGATGCCGCGGGTGGCTTCGAGGAATGGCGTGAGTCGATGACGCGCACTTTGAATGGGGCAGGATCACGCGCGTTGACGGCGCGGCTGGCTGAGGCGGATGCCGGCGGACGTTGGTGGACCGTGGAGCGGACTGCGAATCAATTGCTCGAGCTGGATCCCTATGATGAGCAGGTTCACGCCATGAGGATACGGTCGATCGCGGCGGACGGTGACCATGCTCGAGCGCTTCGAGAGATCGACCGCGCGGTCGACCTATTCCGCAGAGACCTCGGTCAGTTGCCGGAGGCTGACCTTCGAGAGCTGATCGATCGGATCGGTTCTGGCTCGGTAGCAACTGACGTCGGGTTCAAGGATCAGCCGGCCCTCAGTAGGTTCGTGGGACGGACGGATGAGTTCCGAGAGTTGCGGCATGCGTGGAGCTCAGTCGCCGAAGGTCGAGGCGTCGCGATCGCAGTATGTGGCGAGGCAGGCATTGGCAAATCGCGCATGTGCATGCAGTTGCTGAGAGTTGCCGCTATTGAAGGCGGCCGGGTGCTCGATGGCCGGTGCTTCGAATCTGCAAGCCAGGTTCCCTATGGCGGAATCTGCCAAGCGCTGAGCGGAATCCGCGATGCGGATCTCGCCCTGCTCGCGCCTCATTGGCGCGTTGTGCTCGCCGGTCTGCTGCCCGAGCTGAGCCCATTGGGGGCCGATGCTGTGCGCGCGGTCGAGCGCGAGGCCGAAGCCGGACGCCGCCAACTGTTCGAGGCAGTGGTCCAGCTTATCAGAGCAATGGCTCGGCATCGCCCGGTCGCGCTATTCGTGGACGATCTTCAATGGGCCGATGCTTCTACTACTGATTTGCTCCACTACCTAACACGTGCGTTGTCCGAGGAGCCAGTCCTCATACTCGTTGCCGTCCGACCCGAAGAGCTCGCGCCCAGTGCGCTACCCAAGCTCATCGACGGCTTCCGA
>JBOHRM010000750.1:0-2047 GCA_050732715.1 Longimicrobiales bacterium | reverse complement strand
CACCGCCGACGCCGCCGCTGAGCTCGGCCGATTCGGCGCCGACGTGATCCACGCCGCCGAGCACGACGCGTTTCGCCTCTATTCCCCCGACGGCTTGTCACAGACGCTCGCCGATTTCATTGCCGGCCGCGACGATGCGGCGGTGCTATTCCCCGCGACGTCGTTCGGCAAGGACCTCGCGCCGCGTGTCGCGGCGAAGCTCGACTCGCCGCTCGCGACCGACGCGATCGCGCTGGCGGTCGAGGACGGGCAGCTGGTCATCACCCGTCCCGTCTACGCCGGTCGCGCGTTCGCGCGTGTCACGCTCGAGAGCGCGCGGCCGCTCGTATCACTCAGACCGAACGTGTTCCCCGTTCAGGAAGCCACACCGGCGGCCGCGGGCAAGGTGGAGCGCATCCCGGTCTCGGGTGAGCCGGTCACGTGGCGAGTGAACGTTCGCGAGGTCCGCGCCGCGGAAGGTGTCAAGCTCGACGTCGGCGAGGCGCCGATCGTGGTCAGTGGCGGCCGTGGCATGCGCGGTCCCGAGAACTGGCATCTGCTCGAGCAGCTGCGTGACGCGCTCGGGCCAGCGGCCGCGCTCGGCGCTTCACGCGCCGTGGTAGACGCCGGCTGGCGCCCACACGCCGAGCAGGTCGGTCAAACCGGCAAGACCGTGTCACCCAAGCTGTACTTCGCAATCGCCATCAGCGGCGCCATGCAGCACCTCGCGGGCATGCGCAGCGCCAGCACGATCGTCGCTATCAACAAAGATCCCGAGGCGCCGATCTTCAAGGTCGCGGACTACGGGCTCGTCGGTGATGCACACGAAGTTCTGCCGCGCCTCGCGGAGGAGCTGCGGAAGGCGAGTCGAAACGGCTGAGCCCAGGCGCGCGGTACGGCGAGCACGAAAGATCCGGTCAAGGCATGAGTCCTCTCGCCAAGGCCCAAAGTTCGCCAAGGATCCGCGAAGCCGCCCAGCCTCCCCTTGGCGCACTTCGCGTCTTTGCGAGAGAATTCCTGCCACGTGCCGTGGCGGCAGCCATCGAGATGCCGATCAGGCCCGGTCTTGCAGTCCGGCAACGCCCTCCTGCTCCGCGCAGTTGGCGCAGCAGTAGAACGTCCCGTCGTTCTCCACGCCGTGGCCCATGATCCGACACGCGCAGTGCGCGCAGGTCGGCGCGAGCGCCTGAATCGCGCACTCGAAGCTGTCGAACGTGTGCGTCTCGCCGCGCATCGTCACGTCGAAGCTCTTGTCGTAGTCGTTGCCGCAGGTTTCGCAGCGCGCCATGTGTGGGCCTCCTCTCGAAGCCGGAGTCTTCGATTCAGCGCCGGGTGTGGAACGATGAATGTACTCGACTCCGCCTCTCGATGGTACACCTACGCTTCGAGCTGACCCGCTTCACCGGAATCAGCAGCTAGCCGCGTATTCTCCTCGGGCCGCGCCACATCGGGCGCCACATCGGGTGCCGCATCGATCGGCGCTGCCGACGCGGAACGGGCCACGAGTCGGGCCGCCTGCGCTGACTGTTCCGTCTTCACCGTTGCCGTTGATGGCTTCGGCTCGACCTTCCAGAACCGTTCGCGCGTCGTGTCCCATTGTGCGACGAGCGCGGCGGCGTGCACGCTCTGCGTGCGCTCGACGTGCGTCTCCAGCAACGCGCGCAGGATCGCCGCGTCGACATCGTCGAGTCTGCGGCAGGCGACGAACTCGTCGTTCGCGCGCTCCGTGAACGTGTCGCTTTCGTCGAAGACGAACGCGGTGCCGCCGGTCATGCCCGCGCCGAAATTGCTGCCGGTCTCTCCGAGGATGACGATCACGCCGCCGGTCATGTACTCGCACGCGTGATCGCCGACGCCCTCGACAACGGCGGATGCGCCGGAATTGCGCACGCCGAAGCGCTCGCCGGCCACGCCCGCGGCGAACAGGCGGCCGGACGTGGCGCCGTAGAGCGCGACGTTTCCGAGGATGAGGTTGCGGTGCGGCGCGCGGCGCGCGGCGCCGGCGGGTCGCAGGATCAGCTCCCCGCCGCACAGTCCCTTGCCCACGTAGTCGTTCGCCTCGCCGGTC
>JBOHRM010000749.1:0-12113 GCA_050732715.1 Longimicrobiales bacterium | reverse complement strand
CCGACTCGTTACCCTACGGGTCACAGGATTCGGTGGGGCGACCTTCCTCCTGGGCGGCGGTGCGACACAGAGACCAGACATACGCGGCGACTGCGCGCAACTCATCGTCCGTGATCTGGCTCCCGCCCCTCGGCGCCATCGGCACCACGTGCTGCTTGGGTTCGGGGACTCCCAGGCTGATCAATTTGGTGATTGCATCAAGGGAACCGTCGATGTTCAGCCATTCCGCATCGCTGAGACTGGGCGCCAGCGGTGTACCCGCGCCGTTCTCGCCGTGACAGGTCGAGCAGAGACCCCCGCCATGAAAGATCGTGTGCCCCTCCTCGACCGTCGCCGCGGTCATGCTGCCCGGGAGCTCTTCGGACTCCTCTGCTGCCGCTGCGCGAAGCCTGCTGCGTGAGACGTTTGGCGCGGCGGCACTGAGCACGCCTCGAATCGCACCGCCGGGATTGGCCTGGGTGTGTGCGTTGACGTAGATGTGGCCGGTACGCATGAGGCGCACGAGCTCCTCGAACGTGACGGGCGAGCTGGCGCTCAAGTCCGCCTGTGTGAAGGTTCCCTCGATCACGATGTGACCGGAATCACCTCTCGGAGTGTCGATCCCAACGAGCGTAACCACCACCAATCGGGTCGGTTCATGATGGAGATGGGCTGCCAACAGGCCCGGGACCTCGTCTAGATTGATCACGTAGTCGACCTTCGAACCATCGAACGTGAACGCGGCCTCGCCGATGACTTCCGCTTCGTCGACGGCTTCCGTCTGGCCAGTGGAAGTCAGCGAGGCCGCGAACGTCCCCGGGCTCGGGGCGAACGAGCAGCCGCTCGTATCGAGGCTGAGGGCGGACACGGCGACGATCACAAGCAGATGAACGTGTCGAGAGGCTGCCCGATTCGCCTGCCGGCCCACAGCGTCAACCGTGGCGGTCATAACTCTTCTCGTATGAGAGCTGATCGTGCATGCGGTCTCTCGCCTGGTGTCTATCGCGCTTCTTCGCGGCCCTCATGGCGAGAGCACGGGTGGCTTCAGAGCTCACACCCGGGACCGAAAACACGCGTTCGAGATGTTCGCCGTGGCAGGACGGGCACGCGAGCTGGACCGCCTCATTTCGGACCAACGTGTCGAAACCGTGGCCGCAATCACGACAGGTAAACTCGTAGATAGGCATGGCCTGACTCCGCTGATGGACGTTAGAAGCGGTTCGCGGCGGCTCGACCCACCGTGAGCGCTTCGGGCTGGCTCACAATGAAGACCCGAAAACCCTGTTCCAAACGCTCCTCGATGTCGTCAGAACCGGCAGTGATGCCGCACGGCAAGTTCACCTCCTTGCATGCGGACAGCACCGTCTGGATCGCGAGCTCGACCGCATCCATGTTCCCGTCGTAGGCGCGCCGCAGATCGCCTGGCCCGGGGAACAGGACGGTTAGGCCAGCGGTACGCGCGATGGCGCCCACGTTCTCGATCCCTTCGGGATCTTCCACGATCACAACATTCACGAGGTCGCCCTGCGGATTGCCAGGCCACAGTCGGTCGCCCATCACAGCCACGGACATCTCTGCTTGCTCCGCACTCGTGACATGCGGAAAGACGATTCCCGATACGTTCGCATTCAGTGCTTCCCGCACGCGCTCCCGGGTCGGTTCGCCATCGGTGATCGGCGGGATTCGTAAGAGCAAGGGTGGCGACGCAACCGTCGGAGCCTCCGCCGCTTCGTGCATCGCCTCGAGATACGCCTGCAGCGCAGGGATGTCGAAGGGTCCGCTCTCGAGAGAATAAAAGATGAAGTCCGCCTCAATGAGCTCTGCCATCTTCGCTCCCTGTTCCGGTGTGTGCTCTCCGGAAAAGATCCCGAAAACGGGCTCGCCAGCGTTGAGGCGTTCGATGACGCCGTTGCTCGTAGTGACGGATTCGGCGGCGGCCCGGTCCTGTGGCACCCCTTCGCAGCCGGCGAGTGCCGCCTGACCGGCCAGGACGAACGTGATGGCGGAGCGCGATCGGTTGATCATCATCGTGTCCTTGTTGAATGCGATCCTCTTTACGGATCAGCGCGGACGCCAGTCGACAAGACGGGGATCCGGATCAGGACCGGTGGCTCGGCGGTCGTACGGCGCGGATCCGAATCAGATCGACGCCGCATCATCGGAGGCCTCGCTGTTCGGGTCACGATCGCGGACGCCGCGAAATCGTCAGCACGACCTACAGTTGTGGTTGTTCTTCGAGCCGAGCTCCTCGAGCAGCGCCACCGTCGCGGGGAATGGTGAAACGCGCTGAACCGGACCGTTCGCCATGTCGGCGGCCGTCTGGCCACGACGGCTCACAACGGTGATATCCGCCCTTTTCTCGATGAGATAGAGGATCAGCTCGTTGTCACCGCGCGCACCGGCGTGATGCAACGCCGTGTAGCCGTTGTGGTCACGTGCGTTCACGTCGGCGCCCAACTCCTCGACGAGGTACCGTATCGTGGGAAGCCAGCCGTCTGGCGCGTGGCGGTGCGCATTTGCCGCGTAACCTTCGCCATAGCCGACACCGGACGCCGCATGGATCGCATAGACGCCCGGACCGCCGGGCGGAATCGGCGGCAGGCCGGACGGGTCGTCGCCCTCCTCATCCCCTTCGGCCGGCGCGTCATCGCCGCGTTGACGGCCCGCGGTCTTGAGGGTCGGTAGGGTGGGGTCGGCTCCGTGCCGCATGAGCAGCCGCATGGCGCCGACGTCCGTACCATAGGCAGCGCGCCAGAACGGTGTGGCCCCCGTGGTATTGACGCGCAGCAGATCGAAGTTGTACGACATGTACCAGAGGTGCTTCTTCAGGCGAACGTTCGGGTCCGCGCCGGCTTTCAGCAATGCGCCCATCAATTCGAGGTAGGTGGCCTTCTGCTGCTGGTAAGCCGTCGGTTGCGGATAGAGCGACTTGGCCGACCACTGCACGTTGAGCGCGGCATAGAGTGGCGTCGCCCCCGCATCACTCGCCAGGTGTGGATCGGCGCCACGTTCGAGCAGCAGCATAGCCAGGTCGAAGTGGCCATTGATCGTGGCCATGAGCAGCGGGCTCGTATGGTCGCCATCGCTCACCTTGTCGATGTCGGCGCCCGTTTCGAGCAACGCCACCGCGGACTCGACGTTGCCCTGTCTCGCGGCGAAGAGCAGCGGCGTAAGGCCTCCCTTGTTGCCCACCAGTTCACCATAAGACAGGGCTCGCGGCTCATCGTCTCCGGTTCGCCGTGTTGGTGAATCTCGCGAGGCGGCCTCGCGGCTCGGTTCCGCACCCGCTTCGGCGGCCGAATCGGGAGGAGCGGTCCGATCCGGGTCACGTCGTTCGTTGCCCTCGGCTCGCTCGGCCGGCCGGGTCGAGTCGGGCCGCGTCGTGGCCGCAGGCTCGCCGCCCTCGCCCCGGCCGCGCCCTGGTTCCGCACCCGTCTCGGCCTCAGCGGTCGAGTCGGCGGCCCGCAGAGCGGCCATGCGCCGATTACGAGCCCGCGCGGCGGCTCGCGCTTCCCGCTCGAGCGACGGCACGTCTTCGACGTTCGAGGCCAAAGCAATGTCCGCATTGTGCGCGATCAACGTTTCGAGCGCTTCCAGGCGATCGTACGCCGCCGCCCACATGAGCGGCGTCTGCCCCCAGGCGGACTCACGGACATCCACATCGGCGCCGTGCTCGATCAGCGCGGCAATGACTTCGGCATCACCTTGTGCCGCGGCGAAATGGAGCGCGGTCGCGCCTCCCGACGTCGTGGCCGTGCCCACGTCGGCGCCGGCATCGAGCAACACTCTTACCACCGGTGCGCTCCCCGCTCGGGCGGCCAGGTGGAGCGCGGTGTAGTTTCCGTTCCGCGTCGCAGCGTCGAGTGTCGCCCCGGCATATAGCAGCATGCGTGCGAGGTCGTCGTCGCCGTGTGTAGCGGCCCAGTGCAGCGCAGTCATGCCATCACCCTGTGCCGCGTTGACATCGGCACCCTGATGCAGCAGGGCACGCACGCCCTCGCGATCCCCGCGCATCGCCGCGTCGGCGACGGGCGAGTCGGGTGGCGGCGGCGAAGCCGCCCCGAGAACGGACGCGACGCAGAACAGCAAGATTGCACTCAGGCGCTGGCTTGTGTGCACAGTTCGCTCCTTTCGCGCTACCTCGATCGAACGCGGTCGGGCGATCAGACGACGGGCGCGAACGAGAACTCGCCCGTGCTGTCGCCGAACGTCTTCATGTCATCCAAGCCGAGCTTGTGCAGCACGCTCAGCATGGCATTCGCCATGGGCGTGCCGTCCGGCGCCTTCAGGCACGCGTTGCCCGCGAGCTGCCCGTTCGCGTGGCCGAGCAGGAAGAGCGGGCAGCGCCGGTGGTTGTGCAGGTTACCATCTGCCATCGGCGACCCGTACACGATCAGCGAAGCGTCGAGCAAATTGCCGTCCGCCTCTTGCGTGTTCTTCAGCTTCTCGAGGAAGTACGGCAGCATGCCGACGTGATGCCGGTTGATGAGGAAGAACTCGTGCACGCCCTGCTCGCCGCCGCCATGGTGCGAAGCGGGGTGGAACGGCCGATCCGAACCGCTTTCCGGATAGACGCGGCTCGAGCCGTCACGCCCCAATTTGAAAGAGAACACGCGCGTCATGTCCGATGCGAAGGCGAGCGTCTGGATGTCGAACATGAGTCGGACGTGTTCCTCAAAGGAATCGGGAACGCCAGCCGGTGCCTCCGGCATTTCCCTCGGCTCGCCACTCGCGTTGCGCGCCTCGATCCGCTCGATGCGGCGCTCGACCTCGCGGATGTCGTCGATGTAGCTGTCCAATCGGTGCCGGTCGTCCGGCCCGAGCACGCGCTGCATGGCCTTCATCTCGGTGGCGACGAAGTCGAGGATGCTCCGGCGCGTGCGACGTCGGGCCGCACGCTCCTCGGGCGTGCCGCCGACGCCGAAGAGCTGCTCGAACGCGACACGCGGATCGCGGATCACCGGCAACGGTTCCGTCGGTGATGCCCAGCTGATCGAGTCCGTGTAGACGCAGGCGTAACCGTAGGCGCAGCCACCCGCCTGATCCACATTCTCGATGCACAGCTGCATCGACGGGATCGGCGTCTCCTTGCCGAATCGCTGCGCAAACATCTGATCCATTGACGTGCCGACGAAGACATCCGAGCCCTCCGTCTGCCGCGGATGGCTTTGCGTCAGGAACACGGCGCTCGAGCGGAAGTGGTCTCCACCGATCTCCTTCGGCGTCTCCGCTTCCGCCTCGCGAACGTCCGCGTTGCCGATGATCGTGAGATAGTCGCGGTAGGGTTCGAGCGAGTTGAGCGCCGTGGGGCTCAAATCGAAGTCGTGACCCACTGCCGCGGGTGACCACAGGTGCTTCGAGGCGCCGAGCTCATTGCAGCCCGCGGCGCCGTGCACCATCTCGATGCAGACCAGACGGGTCGGCGCCTGGGCAGCGAGATGCCAGGCGGCGCGGCCGCTGGGCACCATTGCATCGAGGAACGGCAACGCCACCGTGGCACCCATGCCACGGAGGAAAGTGCGCCGTGGGATGTGCCTGCCAGTGATGATGTCCATGCGCTCGCCCTCCGGACGGGTTACGGTTCGCGGCTGCCTTCGGCGCCGCGCGCTTCATCTGCGACCTCGACAACGGCCGGCACGCGTTTCATTCGGAACGCATCGCTCTGCACCACGCCGATGATGAAGTCCGAGATGCGGTAGCCACCGGATTCGGCGTGACGGACGATGCGACGGATTGCCGGCTGATCGTACGGCTCGACGCGACGGCCGAGAGCATAGGCCATCAGATTGTGAGTAAACGTCCGGATCAACGGGATCGGCCGCTCGAGCAACGCCCGCTGTAGCTCGGCGGGGTTCGAGACCGGCGTGCCGTCGTAGAGCTCGCCACGCGTGTCGAGCGGCACGCCGTTCTCTCGGATGCGCCAGCGGCCGGTCACATCGAAGTTGTCGAGCGCGAGGCCAATCGGGTCCATGAACTGATGACAAGACCGGCACACCGCGTTCGAGCGGTGGAGCTCCATCCGTTCCCGCGTCGTGAGGAGCCGGCCATCTTTCGCGTCCTCCGTCTTGTCCAGATCGGGCACGCCGGGTGGCGGCGGCGGTGGCGGCGTGCCGAGCAGCACCTCCATCACCCATTTGCCCCGTAGCACGGGAGACGTGCGGTTGGCGTGTGACGTGAGCGTCAGGATGCTGCCCTGTCCGAGCAGACCCCTACGCCGATCGTCCGGATAGCGGACACGCCGGAACGCCGGTCCCGTTACGTCCGCGATGCCATAGTGCCGTGCCAATGCCTCGTTGAGAACCGTGTAATCGGCCGTGAACAGCTCGAGCACGCTCCGGTCATCGCGCACGATGCTATGGAAGAACAACTCGGTCTCGCGCCGCATCGCTGCGGCCAGCTGGCCGTGGAAATCGGGAAATTGCAGCGCATCCGGATGCACCTTGTCCAGGTCCTGGAGTCGCAACCACTGCGCGGCGAAGCGGGTGGCCAGCGCCTCCGCCCGGGGATCATCGAGCATAAGCCGCGCCCGCGACTCGAGGGCCGCCGAATCCGACAATGCACCGGCACTGACGGCGTCGATGAGCTCTGCATCGGGTGGGGCGCCCCAGAGGAAGAACGAGAGCCGGGTGGCGAGGTCCAGATCGCTGAGCACGTAGCGCTCGCCGGACCGCGCCCCAGCAGGCAGCTCCTCGAGCCGGAAAAGGAAATGAGGGCTCGAGAGGATCGCCTCCAGCCCCGTACGGACACCCGCTTCGAAGCCACCATCTGATGCGCCCCGCTCATAAAACGACATCAGCGCCTCGACATCATCAGCCGTCAACGGCCGGCGATAAGCGGATTCGCCCAGCCGAGTGACGATCGCCTCGGCGCAGGGCCGCTCCTCGTGAGGTGCGGTCGGGCGACACGTAAAGATTCTGCGACGGCTGTCTGTCGGCGACACTCCGGTGGGGTTGTGCGGGCCGGTGATGACCAGATCGCGCATGTGTGCTACGTTCGTGATGCCGTACTCGCTGCCGATCTGCGTGTCTGCAATGCTGTGGCCGATCGGCGCGATGTTGTCGTTGACCGGTCCTTCGAACGTGCGCAAGAATGCGGCGGTCACGCGCTGCGCCCCGGCGCGCACAGGGATCGGCGGTGTCGTGAGCTCCATGCCGTTGGGGTCCGACTGCGACATCCAGCGATCGACTTCGAGTATTGCGGCGCGTTCGCCGTTGACCGAGATCTCGATCCGCTCATCGAACGGCGCGGTCGAACCGAACAGCTGACCTGTCGGGATCGCGTGCAGTGACACGGAGAAGACGTACTCGCCAGCCGCCGGGAAGATGTGCACCACGGACACGCCGCCGCGTGTCCCGATTGGAGCGCGATCAACGCGGTCCCACTGGGATGCGAGACGCTGGATCTTGTAGGTGGCGGAAGTAATGCTCGCGTGTCGGTCGCCTACTGCGAGCCGGCTGATCTCGCTCGCTGCCTCGAGATATGCGTTGAGGGTTGTCGCGGAAGGCATCTGCACGTCCGCGATGTTGTCGAAGTTGGCGCTCTTCGTGTCGAGCGGCAGCCAGCTTCCCGCGTCGATCTCGAGGCCCAACAGGTTGCGGATCGAGCGCTCGTACTCGACGCGGTTCAGACGCTGGAACGTCCGTCCGCCAGGTTCGGGCTCGACCGCCGCAGCCGCGTCCATCAGCTGCTCGAGCGTCTCCGCCAGGAGCGTGAGGGTGTCGCCCGCCGGCCTGGCCACCCCCGGCGGAGGCATCATCCCGGCACGCAACTTCGCGATCATCTTCTCAGTGGTCTCAGGCGTCTCGGCCGCCAGCGCGACATCATATCGTTGCAGCGACAGGTTGCCGGTTCGCAGCTCGTCATTGTGGCACGCTGCGCACAACCGGCGAACGACCTGCGTCAGCGCCTCGGATGAAATCGGCGCCGGGATCGACTCGCCCACACCCCACGCGACTTGCATCGCGCGCGTCGCGCGGGGACCGCGGTAACCGCGGTAACCGCGCGGCGAATGAAGCAGAGCCATCGGCGGGATCGCCGAGGGCAGCACTCGGGCCACGTGTGCAGTTTCTGGGACCGGCGCCGGTCGGGGGCCACTCATGGAACCAGCGAGGACAAGCAGGACACCCGGTACCGCCGCACCGGTAACGAGCGATTTCATGCGCGATCTCCTCCCTTTCCAGGCGGCCGCCCGCGAGTCACGGAAGCGAGCGCTCGCCCGACCGACGGAGCCCCGACTTCGACCGCAGCGCCAAAACGGCGAGAATGCGGCCGATCCGCGCGATAGGCTTCCGTGCACCCGTCGAGACAACGAGGACGGGACCCGCAACAGAAGTCTCTGCTGCCCGCTCGAACAGCCGTCCGTTGGCAAGCGATGTGCCATCCTCCCGAAGACCTATCCGCGGCAGCCGCAACCGATCGATCGGGCTCCATATCCTCTCTCATTGCTGACCTTGCAGATGTCTGTTCTGCGTTGTCGTCAGCGGCCGCTCGCCTACCGTCCGGCGCCCCGATCGCATCGCTTTTGTTGCATCTCTGCCTGAAGGCGCAGCCGCGGAGATGCAGTCAGCCTGTTTCGCGTTCGCGCCCGCGTTCGGCGATTCGCGACCCATCGAGCAAGGACCTGATAGCGGATGTCACGGCACACAGTGCGAATTCTTCTCGCGGCGGAGACGCGAGAGCGCGAAGGGGCCGCCAGGGGTCCTCGGCGGATTCTCGGCGAGCAACGCGCGTTGGCGAGAGAATTTCGTTACCCGGCCCAATCCTTTCGTGCGTCGCCGGTCCCGACCGAGCGGCATGGTGCACGGATCCGCAAACTCGCCAACCGGCCGGCGTGGTCCTATCGTTGTGCCCAGCAATCAACCCCATTCAGCTTGGAGGCATTGCGATGTCTGGCGAGCATCGGGACCGTGAGCGGATGAGCGTAGACCGCAGAATGTTTCTCGGCCGGGCGCTGGCGGGCGCGGCGGGCGGCGCGGTTGCCGGGTGCGGCGGCGGTATGGGCGAGGCGGGTGGTGACGCGCCCGGAGTCCAGGCGCAGCCGAACGTACAGTGGCGGCTGGTATCGAGCTTCCCCCGTTCACTCGATACGATTTACGGCGCCGCCGAGCGGCTCGCCGAGCGAGTCGAGGCGCTGACCGACGGACGGTTCAGTATCCACGTGTACCCGAGCGGCGAGATCGTGCCAGGCCTCCAGGTCATGGATGCGGTCCAGCAGGGCACGGTTCAGGCAGCTCACACGGCGAGCTACTACTTTGTCGGGAAGAACCCGGTGCTGGCGTTCGACTGCGCGGTACCGTTCGGGCTGACGGCGCGCCAGCAGAGCGCGTGGCTCTACGATGGCGGCGGTCTCGACCTCATGAACGAGGCGTACGCGCCGTTCGACATCGTCGTATTCCCGGGCGGAAACACCGGCGCGCAGATGGGCGGGTGGTTCAAGCGCGAGATCAACGCGGTCTCCGACCTTCGCGGCCTCAAGATGCGCATTCCCGGGCTGGGCGGCGATGTCATGGACCGTCTCGGCGCGACCGTGCAGGTGTTGGCCGGCGGCGAAATCTACCCCGCACTCGAGCGCGGCGTGATCGACGCGGCCGAATGGGTGGGTCCGTACGACGATGAGAAGCTCGGTCTCCAGAAGGCCGCAGGCTTCTACTATTACCCCGGGTGGTGGGAGCCCGGGCCCAACCTCTCGTTCCAGGTCAATCGTCGCGCCTGGGAGCGGCTGCCGGCCTTCTATCAGGAGGTGTTCCGCACCGCCGCGCGCACCGCCGGTGACACTATGCTCACGGCCTATGATGCGCGGAATCCGGAAGCGCTCGCGAGGCTCAGTGAGGAAGGCGTGCAGCTGCGGCGTTTCTCACCCGATATCTTGCAGGCCGCGCACGGAGCGGCGTTCGACATCATGGAGCAGCGCGCGGCCGCGGATGCCGGATACCGGAAGGTCTACGAGGCCTGGAGGCGCTTCCGTGACGCATCGATGCGCTGGTTCGGCACGAACGAGTTCGCCTATGCCGAGTTCGCCTACGGTGACGAGCGCACCGCCGCATCCAGCGCGTGACCTCTCCGGCCCCAGTGTCGCGTCACTAGCTCGGGATTGAAACTGCGCATCACTGCACGAGCCAGGTCACGAGACCGGGGAATGCGACGAGCAACGCGAGGGCGAGCAGCTGGATGAGGATGAACGGGAGCACGGATCGGTAGATCTCGACCGTCGTCAGCTCACGAGGCGCGACGCCACGCAGGTAGAATAGCGCGAAGCCGAACGGCGGTGTGAGGAACGACGTTTGC
The DNA here is from genome assembly GCA_050732715.1 of Longimicrobiales bacterium. Taxonomy (GTDB): domain Bacteria; phylum Gemmatimonadota; class Gemmatimonadetes; order Longimicrobiales; family RSA9; genus JBOHRM01. The sequence continues at coordinate 1,850 of JBOHRM010000749.1, read as the reverse complement.
AAGTTCAGGCCGATCATGACGCCGAACCACACGAGATCAATGCCGAGCAGGCTCGCCGCCGGTGCGAGCAGTGGGATGATGATGAAGGCGATCTCGAAGAAATCGAGGAAGAAGCCGAGCACGAACACGGCGAGGTTCGCCACGATCAACATGCCCGCGGCGCCGCCCGGCAGGTTGGTCAGCATGGTCTCGATCCAGATGTCGCCGTAGAGGCCGCGGAACACGAGCGCGAACGCGGTCGACCCGATCAGCAGGAACATGACCATGGTGGTGAGCTTCATGGTCTCCTCGGCGGCGTCGCGCAGCACCTTCCATGAAAGTCGGCGTCGAGCCGCGGCGAGGCCGATCGCGCCGATGGCGCCGAGCGCGCCCGCCTCCGTGGGCGTGGCGATGCCCGCGAAGATGCTGCCGAGCACGAGGAGGATGAGGACCAGCGGCGGCATCAGCACGACGAGCATCTGCCGGGCGAGCGCGGCGCCTCGGGTAGCGCGCAGAGCGGACGGCAGTGCCGGTGCCGCGGCGGGTCGCACGATCGCGACGCCGGCGACGTACAGCGCGTAAAAGCTCGCCAGCATCAGCCCCGGCAGCAGCGCGCCGAGGAAGAGATCGCCCACGGACACACCGAGCTGGTCGGCCAGCACGACGAGCACGATGCTCGGCGGGATGATCTGGCCGAGCGTGCCCGACGCCAGGATCACGCCCGACGACAGCGTGCGCGAGTAGTTGTACTTCAACATGACGGGGAGCGAGATGCTTCCCATCGCGACAACGGAAGCGCCGACGACGCCGGTCGCCGCGGCGAGCAGCGCACCGACGAAAACGACGCCGAGCGCGAGACCGCCACGCAGCGGCCCGAACAAGCCGCCGATCGTCGTGAGCAGGTCCTCCGCGAGCCTCGCCTTCTCGAGCACGACACCCATGAGGATGAAGAACGGCACGGCGAGCAGCACGTAATTCGCCATGATGCCGAAGATCCGCTCCGGCATCGCGCCGAGCAGCTGCCAGTCGAAGTAACCCAGGGCGACGCCGATCACGGCGAACACGAGCGAGAGGCCCCCGAGCGCGAACGCGACGGGATAGCCGGCGAAGATCAACGCGAACACCGCCGCGAACATCAGCGGCGCCATCATGTCGCCACCCACCGGCGGTGCGCCAGGCGAGCGCCGAGCGGAGCCCGCGGCCGAGGAGGTCGCAGCCGACCGAGATCGGCGAAGGGGCCGGGCGGACCGGGGTTGGGTCCCAACGGGGTGCGCGCACGTCCGCTCGCATCGAACAGTCGCCGCACGAGCCGGCGCTTACCCGGTGCTCTCGACGCGGACCGTATCAAACGCCCTCCGGCGGACGCGGCGTCCCGACCTCTTCGGGCGTGGTCGGAGAGCGCAGCCGGCCGATGCTCTTGATCAGCTCCGCGACGCCCTGCACGAGCAACAACGCGAAGCCAACGAGGATCACGGCCTTGATCGGGTAGCGCGGCAGCCCGCCGGGATCGGGTGACTGCTCGCGAATGCGCCACGCGTTGCGCACGGACGGCCACGACATCCACAGAACGAACATCGAGAACGGGATCAGCAGCAGCGCCGTCCCGACGGTGTCGATCCATGCGCGCGCGCGGCTCGAGAGTCGACCGTACAACACGTCGACGCGAACGTGAGCATCCCGTTCGAGCGTGTACGCCGCGGCGACCAGGAAGACCACGCTGAACAGGTACCATTGCAACTCGATGTAGGCGTTCGAGCTGAGGTTCACGCCGAGGAAGCGTCCGAGGTATCGGCCGACTGCGTTGAACGCGGCGACCGCCGTCATGAGCAGCAGCAGCCAGGCGACGGCGCGGCCGATGCGCTCCGTAATCC
>JBOHRM010000748.1:0-3270 GCA_050732715.1 Longimicrobiales bacterium | reverse complement strand
ACCTCGACCTCGTCGTGGCGAACAGCATCTCGGACGACGTTTCCGTCCTGCTCGGCAATGGAGATGGCACCCTCCTGCCCCAGCAGATTTTCGACGCCGGGAACGAGCCGAATTCGATCGCGATCGGCGACCTGAACGCAGACGGCAGCCTCGACCTCGTCGCGACGAACGGCAGCTCGGACGACGTTTCCGTCCTGATCGGCAACGGGGATGGCACCTTCCAGCCCCAGCAGATATTCGCTGTGGGTGATGGCCCCGATTCGATCGCGATCAGTGACCTGAACGGGGACGGCATCCTCGACCTCGCCACGGCGAATGCGAGCTCCGACGTCGTCTCGGTACTTCTCGGTCAGATGCCATGAATGGATTCGGCGAGCGGCCGTTATGAACGCGTCATTGGGAAGGTCTTCGCCAATGGGCCGGCCATGAGCGTGTACAAGGCGGAGCGGGACGTCATCTCGACCGATCTCGGGCACGAGATCATCCTCCTCGACCCCGCCAGCGGCGAGATGTTCAGCCTCAACGAGACCGGCCGTTCGGTCTGGCTTGCGCTCCCCGCATCCTCCGTTGAGCAAATCGCGGCGAGTCTCTCTGCACGCTTCGACGTCACAATGGATCGAGCGCGAAACGACGTCCGATCGCTTCTCCACGCACTTGAGCAGGCAGGATTGATCCAGACTCAGTGCGAGAATGGCGCGGAGTAGCGCAATCGTGCTGTCGATCCTTGGCCGCCGCCTTCGGGCCCGTGGCGCAGGCTGCTCGCTCGAGCGCTGGATCCGCCGACAATGGGAGTTTCCCGATCCGCTCGCCAATGCCCGCGCTGGCGACATCGATCTGGAGGTCAACACTGAGCCGCCTCCTACGGCGCCGGCCACGGACGGCGAGCCGTGGCTGACACGACTCGATGGCGTCACACTCAGCTGGGAGCGCATTGGTGACCGCTCCTGGCGCATCACCCTTCCCAGGGGCGGCGTTCAACTCACGCTCGACGAGAACGGTGGTCGGATTCGCGCCTGGGGCATGCAGGTGGCTTCGGATGCCGGTGACGAGCGTGACGTTTTCGACGGGGCTCGTGGGACGGACGGCCGCTTTCGCGGCTCGGTGCCCGCGGCGCTTCACGTCGCGATCTGCGAAGCACTACGCGCGACCGGCCTGGTGCCCTTACACGGTGCCATCATCGTGCGTGACGGTCATGCCACGGCGCTCGTCGGCCCGAGCGGCGCAGGAAAGAGCACCACCCTGATCCGCGCGCTCGATTCCGGCTGGCTGCCGCTGGCCGAGGACTTCGCCTGGCTCGACCCCGTCACGCGGCAGGTCTACGGCTGGGATCGCGCCGTGCGACTCACCGAGGAAGGACTCGACTCGCTCCCGTCATCCTGGCGTAGTGCGGGTTGGCGTACGGGTGCTGACGGCAAGCGATTCCTGCCCTTCGAATGCTGTGCTCGGGTGCGGCCGGCCTCGGCCGAGCTGATGCGTCTCGCCGTGTTGCATCGCGATCCACGCCGCCGTGACTCGGCGTGGGAGCCGATGGCCCCGCACGATGCGGTGCGCGCGCTTTGGGAGAGCGCCGGCGTCCCGCTCTGTCAGCTGAATCGCGCGGATTTCTCCCGGCAGGCGCCATTGCTGCTCGATCAACTTGACGTGGCCCGACTCGTCCTCGGCCGCGGCTCGATTGCTTGTCTGCGTCAATTCTGGACGGTTACGCCGAGCTCGCGGCCGGGAAGCGGAAGACTTCCTTATATGTGAGCGAGTTGTCCGGTTCGCGCAGCTCCCAAAGCACGCGGCCGTTGTGCTCGACCCACGCGTGGCCGATCACGTCGTCGCCTTCGCGCCGGATGCCGCACACGAACACGACCGGCCAGCCGCGCCGCCGCAGTGTGGAGTAGATGGCGAGCGCGCGCACCAAACACCGGCCGTATGGCCCGGCACCGGCGCCGCGGCCGGCGAATCGCATGGCCCAGTCCACGCCCGCAACCGCGCGCCGCCGCGCATCCGCCGCCGCTGCCTGAACAGGCGGAGTCCCGTCGGATTTCTCAATGCCGTCCGACCGGTCGCGTGGCGTCAACGCACGCACGACGTCCCACGTACCCGAGTAGCGGCGAAGTACGCGGTGCACGCGGATCAATGCGGGCATGTACATCGTCGCGACGAGCGCCCGCAGCGGGAGCCGGATCGCCCGCGTGAGCCGGCGTTCGGCGGTGCCGAGCAGACCCCGCTCGATGAACACCGCGCGGTTCCAGCGTCGGCGATCAACGGAGGAGGGCGGCATCAAGACGAACCGATCGGCTTGCGGATCGCACCGTGCCGTGAACAGGGCGAGTGTTCGATCGCACCCCAGCGCCCGCGCTCGCGTCCGGAGCGCATCGCGACCGACCGCGCAACGCGATGTGAGATGACGGAAATCGACGATGTCAAACGGTTTCAGCTGCCACTGTTCGGCACTCCAACACCGCTGCAAGATCAAACCGATGAGCAGCGCGTCGACGGGGCTCGGCTCGCGGATGGCAATGCCTTGCCACCGCCGCGGCTGTGATTCGTGCCACATGGCCTCCGTGATCCGCCGCTGCACTCTCGCGAGAGGAAGTGGGGCGTGGATGGCCAGGCGGTGCGCGTCGATCATGGTGGCACCGTCCGCGCGCACGAGGATCAGCGCATTGTGTGAGAATCGAGGGCGCGGCCGAGCGCCGACCTCGTACCATCCGAGCGCACGGGCGATCTCCGCCGCTCGACGGGTGTGCTCCGGCCGGATCAAGAGATCTACGTCGCCATGGAAACGAGCCCCGGGAACGGGATATACGAGCTCGGCGAGGTGGAAGCCCTTGAATAGAAGGACGTCGATCCCGGCGGCGTGCCACGCGCCCAACAGCGGAACCACCTCGTTCACGATCTGGTGGTGCCGCCGCAACGACGCAAGGAAGTCGGCTCGCAGCGTGGCCCGAAGCTTATGGTCCGTAGGCAAGATCGTGTACGCGTAGGCGGCGAGTCGCGAGGCTCGCAACACGTCCGCGCTCGGCGGGCCGCCGCGTCCAAGCAACCATTCGGCCAGGGCCGATGTCGATCGCGCCCTCGAAAACGCCGCCATGCCGTCACCCCGGCTTCCGTGGAGCTGCGGATCCGGCCGTGTGGTCAACCGATCATCTCAGCGCGTGGGGATTCTCGTGTCCAACCTGGGTCCCAGCCTAGGAAACAGGGTTCGTGCGTGGCATTGGACCAAAGCACGACCCGCTTCAAGTCGCGCTGGCGTGGGGCCGAGTATGGTCGGGCGCGGAT
>JBOHRM010000747.1:0-1180 GCA_050732715.1 Longimicrobiales bacterium | reverse complement strand
CGTGAGCCGGTAGTAACCTGCGGTCAGAGGCACCTCGACGCGGCGGAGCTCGCCCATCACACCGTCCGGACCGGCGGACGACTCGCCTTCGAAGCGGACGCGGATCGGGCCTCCCGCGCCCTCGCGCGGCTGGCCCCTCTCGTCGACGGGCTCGAACGCGAGCTCCGTGTTGTACGGATTGCCGTTCGGCAGGTTGTAAATCTCGTAGTAGACGTCGAATACGCCGCCTGGGAAATGGAGGCTCGGCAGCAACGCGAGCGTGGCGTCGCCGCGTCTCCACCCGCCCTCGCGCCCGGGCAGACCGAGTGCGACGTCGCTGAGCATCAGATGACTGCCACTGTAGTCCGGGATCTCGAACGAATACGAGTAGAGCTGGCCCGTCCCCGGCCGTGGCGCGTCGATCATGATCACGCGCTGCACGGTGGTGTTGGACGGATGCGAACGCGTCTCGAGAAACGCGTGCAGCAGATGCTCGCGCGCCAAGGGCTCGGCAACCGCGACGAACACGGTGTCGTCGGCCCGGGACACGACGCGGCGCGCGGTGTCGGCCAGGACCAACGTCACGCTGAACCGATAGCGGACCTTCCCGTCGACCCACTCCCTGTCCAGCCTTCCGGCGCGGACCGCGAACGATGCGACGACCGCCGTCGTGCCTGTGTCTCCGCGGAACGAATAGAGGTCGTAGAAGAACGGAAGCGGCCCGGAGGGCACCGCGGTGCGTGCGTGCTCGGTCGTCTCGATGCCGGCCGTCTGGGCGTCGTCCGGCTTGACCCCATGACCCGTGCCGGCCATCGTCGAGATCGCCATCAAGGCGAGAAGCGGAGAGGCGGAGAGTCGATGCATGATGTACCGTCGCAGGGACACGGGTCGAATATGAGGTCGCCGACGCGCCGCGGGCAAGGGCGGCAACGGCCCGAACGCCTCGAGGCGCCTATCCCAATCCTGTGTGCGCTGATCCTCATGTCTGCGCCTGGATGGGTAGACGCACAAACCGTCCCGGGCGTTATCGAGAAGGGCAGCTTCCGGTTCGCGTACGATGAGCGCGGCGTCTCCGGTCTCGCGCACACACGCGATCCGTATGGCGCCGTCGTCGTTCCCGTCGCGCGGCCGCCCGGTGATCCCGATGCGGCCAGCGGTGGCCGCGGTCGCGGCGGCGGTCCACGGACCGGCACGCTGCGCT
>JBOHRM010000746.1:0-2140 GCA_050732715.1 Longimicrobiales bacterium | reverse complement strand
CGTTGCTCGTCGATCAAATACACCCGGTATTCTCCCTCCTCGCGCCTTGCCAGGCGGGCGCCGCGCTCCGGGACTTATGCAATTAATCACTGTTACGGGACACTAGATCCGCGGCGCTGTACGCCATGTCCCCCACCGCTAGAGGTGTGGTGAACGACCCATCGGACCTGTTCTTTTCAAGCGACGACCGATTCTCTCGCACGGCGCCGTGGTGGCGGCGCGAATCGACTCGCTCGAAGTGATCGTCACCTGTCTCCTCGCGGTTCGCGTGACTACTCTACCGACGCACCAGCCTGATCGGCTGGCCCACGCCCGAAATCACGGCCCCGGAGATCGCGCCCGTATCATCCCGCTCGAACGTGATCTGGGCAGCGTTCTCGAGAAAGAAGAACGTCGTGTCCGGACTGGCGTGGAGCATTCGATCGGTCCAACCGGCCGGCGGGACATCGGCGCGCAAGACGCCCCGCTCGGTACGGAGCCGCAACACCGGGCCAGGCGGACCTTCGTCCGCCGCGGCAGAGTAGTCACCGGCAAGAGCAGCCAACACGGCCCCGTCCAGGTCGATCACATCCCTGACGATCGGCTGGAACCTCGAGAAATCGTGCTCGCGCGCGATGCCACGCAGAATCTCCATCGCCAACTCGCCGCCGCCGTTGCCGTTCGTCATGATGACCGCACCGTCGCCTCGCTCCGCGTGAACCGCGATGAAGCACCGAAACCCTCGGTTCGAGCCGCCATGCTCGAACCAAAGCGCCTCGGCCCCGCCATGCAGGCCAAAGCCGAGCCCGTAGCTGCCGGCCTCCGGCGTCAACATCCTCCGAGCCATTGCTGGGGAGAGAACGCGATCCTCCGACCCGCTGAAGGCACGCTGGATCTCTATCGCGAAACGCGCGAGGTCGGAAGGCGTGGTCCACAGCGCGGCGGCCGCCTGCTCGGGATAGGTGTGGTGCTTTCCGGCGATCGGCGTCCCATCGGCGCGATGGCCCGTCGCCGCATCGGCGAGGCGCTCCTCGGGCAACGGCTGCGCATACGTGCTGTGGCGCATGCCTGTCGGCTCCAGCACGAGCTCGCGCATGAGCTCCGCGAACGAACGACCGGTCACGTCCATCATCACGAGTTGGACGATCGACACGCCGCCGCCGGAATAGCGCCACAAGCTGCCCGGTACCGTGTCGACACGTACGGCCTCCGTGTTCGCCGGAGCGACGCCGTCCAACAGCTCGACCACCGACGGCACCGCCGCGCCAGCGGCATACCCCGGGAACCCGTGCACCGTCGTGCCGGCGCTATGACTCAGCAGGCGACGAAGCGTCACCTTCTCCGTCTCGGTGAATCGGTTCTCCGGCACCTTCCACGAGCGAAGCAGCGAATTCACGTCCGAGTCCAGATCGAAACGCCCCTGTTCCACGAGCCGCAGCGCTCCCGCGGCCGCCACGGGCTTGCTGATGGACGCCGCCTGGAACAGCGTCGACGTGTCCACAGGAACCCCGCTGCCCGCCTCGACTTCACCCCAGCCTCGCGCCCACGCGATCTCGCCGCCTTCGATCACGGCCACGCTCACACCAGGCACGCCGTAGAAGCGCAGCCGTTCACCGATCGTGTAGGACGGCCCACCGAGCACGACATTGTGCGTCGCCAAGCCGGTCTCCACCCGACGGATCCGCTCCGCGACATCGACGGATGGAGCCCTGGGATCGGGCTGGGCAACGGCACGACCGGGCATCAGCGTAAGAGCCGCCAGGAGTACGGCGCCCCAAGCAGAGCGTGCCACGTTCTTTCGCATGTTCGCCACCTTCGCTCTTCGAGGGTCTCGCATTCTTCGGCGACCGCATTCTCGCCTTGTGGGTCGGCGCCGAGTACACCGCGCTGCCCGACGGCGTACTGATCGCGACCAGAGCCTTCACCGCGACGACAGGTGCTCGGTATGCCGATGGATCAGCGCGCGAATCCCCGTGAGGTCGGCACAGGAGATCTGTGCGCCTTCGCCATCCGAACGGACCAATATGCCAGGTATACCAACCGCCGCCGCTCCGGCAACATCGGCAATCGGGTTATCGCCGATCATCCACACCGGACCGCTCGGACCCACGGCGTTCAAGACGTGCCGAAACGCACGCGGATTCGGCTTCTCGTACCCGAT
>JBOHRM010000745.1:0-11563 GCA_050732715.1 Longimicrobiales bacterium | reverse complement strand
CCGTGCATCGCCGGCGGCGCGTACCTGCCCGCGCTCTCGGACGTCATCCTCATGGTCGAGGGGACGAGCTTCATGGGTCTAGGTGGGCCGAACCTGGTGAAAGGAGCGACCGGACAGACGGTCGAGGCGGAGGTGCTGGGCGGCGCGTGGACACACACGGCGATCAGCGGCGTGGCGCACTACCGCGTGACGGATGACCGCGCCTGCATCGCGCGCATCCGCGAGCTGATCGCCGAGCTGCCCCGCGCGGAGCCCGCCACGGTGATCGGCGAGGCCTCGCCCCCTGCACGCGACGCCGACGAGCTGTACGATCTGCTGCCCGCCGACCATCGCCAGCCCTACGCGATCCGCGATGTGCTCGAAGCGATTCTCGACGACGGCCACTTCGATGAGTTCCAGGCGGACCACGCGCCCGAGATGATCTGCGGCACCGCACGTCTCGACGGTGTCACGGTCGGCGTCATCGCGAACGCGCGCGGCATGCTCAAGGACCCGCACGGCGGCCCTCCGAAGTTCGGCGGCATCATCTACACGGACGGGGCAGAAAAGACCGCGTACTTCATCGAAATGATCAACCGGCACCGCACGCCGTTGCTGTTCGTGCAAGACGTCAGCGGCTTCATGGTCGGCGCGGAGGCCGAGCAATCCGGCATCATCCGCGCGGGCGCTCGCTTTGTCGAGGCGATGGCGACGGCGACGGTGCCGAAGCTCGTGCTCACGATCAACCACGCGTCCGGCGCCGGCTACTACGCGATGGCGGGCCAAGGCTTCGACCCCGACTTCATCTTCACCTGGCCGACCGGGCGCATGGGCGTGATGGAAGGCGAGAGCGCGGTCATGGCGCTCTTCGGCCCCCAGCTCGATGAGGTCAAGAAGCAAGGGAAGAAGCCCGACGCCGAGCTCGAGTCGAAAGTGGCTGCCGTTCGCGCCGAGTACGAACGCCAGCTCGATGCCCGTTACGCCGCGGCGCGCGGCTTCGTCGACGCCGTGATCACGCCCGAGGAGACGCGCCCGTTCCTCTCCCTCGCGCTGCGGACGGCGCTGCACAACCCCGGCCCGCACCTCGGACCGTTCGGCCTCCCGCCCGGGCTACTCTGACGCGCAGGCATCACATCCTGTACGGCGCGCACGGATCGAGAGCGGGATGCTCATCCGTGCAGTTTTCCGCGGGCGCACGGGCGGGCACGCGACTCGATTCAGATCGCGCTGTCGAGCATCTCGGGCAGCCAGAAGAGCGTGTCCTGCCGCGCGCAGTATTGCAGGCGCGGGGCGACGTCGGGGAACTCGATTCCGGCGGCGGCCGACACGGTGTCTCGCCCGATCAGCGCCTCCGCGGGTTGCACGTTCCACGGCGAATGATGGATCTGCGCGCGCAGTACGCGGCCGCTCCGAAGGACGGTGTAGAGCGCGTAACGCTCGGTCAGGAAGTGGTCGAGCGTGCCGGGAACGGGCTGGGCGGCTTCGCCAGCGGGACGATAACGGGCTTCGAACGTCGCCTCGCCCCTCAGACGCCGGCTCGAGTAGTCGACCCAGCCGCTCGCCTGGGCCAGGCGCATCTCGGCATGGTGGTAGGGTAGGCGATAAAGGGTGCGAGCGCCCGCCACCGCCAGGCCGCTCGCCGCGTCGAGGCTGAGGAACCAGACGCCGGCCCGCCCACCGACGTGTACGTACGTTCGCAGGTTGAGCTCGGGAAAGTCTGACGTGCCGAGGAAGGGAGGAAGCCCGCGGAGCCGCAATCCCGCGACGCGGAACGGCGCGATTGTCACCCACGCATCGCCCTCGAACACATCCAGCTCGAGCGGCGCCGGCACCAGCGCGCGCAGGCGGTCGGCAGGTACCGGCCAATGCGCGAACAGCAGGTCGCGCCAGCTCTGCACCATCACCCACGGCGTCGCAGGCAATGGCCAGGGACGGTGAGCGACGTCGCGAAGGATCGCCGACGGTGTGTCGTTCGTCACAGCCCGATCTTAAGGGGCCCCGGCCGGCTCGGGTAGGGATCGAGACGGTGAGGCGCGTCGCCGCCTCGTGAATTTTTTCCAAGACGACTGCGCGAGAGGCGTGCTAGATTCGCGCAAACACTAGGCAACCGAACAGAAGGAGCGATCCGATGACATCGAATGGACCGACGTTCTACCCGTGCGTCGCCTATCGCGACGCGCACGCCGCGATCGACTGGCTCGAGCGTGCGTTCGGCTTCGAGCGCATGGGGGTCTACCCGGAGGAGGGCGGACCGGTGGTGCACGCCGAGCTTGCGTTCGGTACGGGCGTGCTCATGGTGAGCACGCTCAGTGAGGAGGACGCCGCGAAAACGAAGCGACGTTACAATGCGCCGTACGTCTACGTGGCGGACTCGGGTGCGCATCACGCTCGCGCCGTTGCCGCCGGTGCGGAGATCACTCGCCAGCTCCAGGACACCGACTATGGCTCGCGCGAGTACTGCGCTCGCGATCTCGAGGGGAACGAGTGGTCGTTCGGCACCTACCGGCCGGTCCCGGCGGGCGCGCCGAGCTGAAGCCCGAGCCGACCATGTCCCCTCTCCCCCGCTCCGGGGGAGAGGGTAAGGGTGAGGGGCCCTCGAAGCGGTTCGGCTCGAGTCCAGCACTCGGTCGGCGATGGACGCGGTCCGCTATGCGACGCCGGCCTCGCCCGCGCGCCCGTCGTTCGCGATCGCCTCGGCTTGCAGGGCCGGGCCGAGGATCACGGTCAGGCGCGCATCGAGCTTTTCGCGGACGGCCTCGACCTCTGGCTCCGGCAGCCCGTACGTCGACAGCCATACGCCGCAATGCCACGTCTCGCCGCCCGGCTCCATCTCGATGAAGAGCACGCCGTCGTTCAACGATTCGATCGTGCACGCGAAGTTGTGCGGCGGCCGCACCAGCCAGACCTCGCCACCCGGCGGCCCGTCTGGAAGCAACGGCTTCGACCACCGTGCACCCGGCCGCGCGTCGGCGAAGCCGAGTCCGGCGGGGTCGGCGAGCATGCGCCACACCTCTGCGACCGCCACGGTCATCGGCCGCCGCCACTTGATCAGAGACCTCGGCACGCCGAAATGGCGCTCGATGTAGTGCTTCAAGTTGCGCAGGAAATAGGTCCAGCCCGCGACGGTCGAGTCGTAGAACTGATCCCAGTCCGCGGATGCGCTGAACCCCGAGTGCACGAGGCGTAGCACCGTGCGACCGCCACGCGCTTCGATCTGGTATTCGAGGGCGACCTGCGCCCCAGGCGGCGTTCCCGGCGGCAGCTCGTCGACCACCCGCAGCCGTTCGTTCGGCTCCCACACATCGATCCGGCTCGACCAGTCCATACCCTCGCCCCAGGAGACCCACACGCTGCCGCCCACACCGGGTTCGATCCGCGCGTCGGGTGGGAACCAACGCACCAGCTCGTCCGCTTCCGAAATCGCCTTCCATACGGTTCCCGCCGGCGCATCGATCTCGATCGAAAGATCGATCGAACGCGTCGCGCCCGAGTCCTCATGCAACTCCTGGTTCATGGCTTCGCCTCCTCCGCCGATGGTGTCGATGTGCCCGCGGCCACGGCCGGGTACGCCACCATGCCGAAACGGAACCGCCGGCCGGCGGGCGCTTCTTCGTCATGGTGCCGCGCGGCCAGCTCCGCGACAGCCTGCGATACGCCTCGCACGAACGCGTTCAGCTCGGCCGGCGACGCGAATCGGACCTCCGTCTCGAGCGTGAACGTCTGAAGCTGCTTCTCGGCGGCGTCCGCACGCCGGCGCAACTCCGCCACCTCACGAATCGACCGCGCCGCCGTTGCAAGCAGGTACGAGCTCGAGAATCGGTCCTGCACATCCGCTGCCGTGGCGCCTACACATCCGAGCGCCTGCGGCCCGATCACCCACGCGCGTGCCTTCGCCCGCACCAGCCGCTCCATGAAATTGCGACGCCTCCGCTCACCTACGGCCTCGAGCAACCCCGCATCCTCGAGCGCACGCACGTGGTACGTCACCCGCTGCCGCGGCAGACCCAGCTTCTGCGCGACGCCAGCGGCCGAATCGGCCTCGTCGCGCAGCTGCTCGAGGATGCGCAGTCGCAACGGGTCCAGCGCCGCCGCCGCTCGCTCGGTCTCGTCGATAACTGCTACGGCTTGCTGTGTCATGGCCATGGACGACAATATTTGTCTGGACAGTTTAAGATGTCAATAGGCGAGTGCCGCGTGGAATCGCGCCTTGCGCGATCCTGCCGGGCGCGGTCTCTTGGCGCGGCGGCCAGCCACGGACGTCGAATCCGCGAACGGAGCGGGATGACGGCATCGAGGACGATTCGCGTTGCTTCCGGCCAGGGTTTCTGGGGGGATCGGTTGAGCGCGCCGGCCGAGCAGGTTCGGCGCGGGCCGATCGACTACCTGATGCTCGACTACCTGGCCGAGGTCACGATGTCGATCATGCAGAAGCAGCGTTCGCGCGACCCCTCGCAGGGCTATGCGCGTGATTTCGTTCCGTTGATGGGCGAGATCCTGCGCGACTGTGTCGACAAGGGGATTCGCGTGGTGGCGAACGCGGGCGGTGTGAATCCGGGTGCGTGCCGAGACGGCGTCGTTGCAGAGGCGAAGGCGGCGGGGTTGGCGGGGCGCGCGCGCGTCGGCGTCGTCACCGGCGATGACGTTCTCGATCGGCTCGAGGACCTGATCGTGCGCGGCCATGAGCTGCGCAATCTCGACACGGGCGCGCCACTGACCGATGTGCTCGACCGCGTGCAGAGCGCGAATGCCTACATCGGGGCGCGTCCGATCGTGGACGCGCTTGCGCAGGGCGCCACGGTGGTGATCACGGGCCGTTCGACGGACACGGCGCTGACGTATGCGCCGATGATCCATGCGTTCGGCTGGAGGCGGGACGCCTACGACCGGCTCGCGGCGGGCGTAGTCGCGGGCCACATCAACGAGTGCGGCGCGCAGGCGAGCGGTGGCAACTCGCTCGTCGCATGGGAGGATATCCCGGACCTCGACGACGTCGGCTACACGATCATCGAGGCGAGCGATGATGGCACGTTCGTCGTGACGAAGCATCAGGGGACGGGTGGACGCGTGACGCCCGCGGTGGTCGCGGAGCAGATCGTGTACGAGCTCGGCGACCCGGCCGAGTACATCACGCCGGACGTGATCGCGGACTTCACGACGATCCAGCTCGAGGACGCCGGCGCCGATCGGGTGCGCGTGCACGGTGTGCGCGGGCGTGCGCCGACCGACAAGCTGAAGGTGTCGATCTCGTATCACGCGGGCTACAAGGCCGTGGGGACGCTGGTGTACGCGTGGCCGGACGCGGTGGCGAAGGCGCAGGAGGCGGATCGCATCGTGCGGCGTCGGCTCGAGCGCATGGGGCTGGCGTTCGACGCCGTACGCACCGAGCTCGTCGGTTGGAACGCGACGCACGGCGAGCTGGCGGGGCCGCCGCCCGAGGACCTGCCGGAGGTCGAGCTGCGCATCGCCGTGCGCGCCGAGAGGAAGGAACCCGTGGACGCGTTCACACGTGAGATCGCGCCGCTCATCCTGACCGGTCCGCCCACCGTGACCGGCTTCGCCGGCGGCCGCCCACGCGTTCAGGAGATCGTGGCCTACTGGCCCGCGCTGATCGATCGTTCCGAGATCGAGCCGAAGCTGCGCGTCGAGGTGGTCGAGGCATGAAGCGCATCACACTCTATCGGCTCGCGCACGGGCGGTCGGGCGACAAGGGCGATACCGTGAACGTGGGTGTGATCGCGCGGCGGCCGGACTGGTATCCGCTGATCCGCGAGCAGGTCACGCCCGAGCGCGTCAAGGCGCACTTCGGCGCGTTGGTCAAAGGCGATGTCGAGCGGTTCGAGCTGCCGAACATCCATGCCCTCAACTTCCTGCTGCACGGCGCGCTCGACGGCGGCGGCACGGTCTCACTCATGACGGACGCACAGGGCAAGACGTTCTCGACCGCCCTGCTGCGGATGGCGATCGAGGTGCCGGACGATATCGCCCGTGAGGCGCTGTGATCGATGCGCGGATCGAAGCGCAGCCTTCCGCGTCGAACGAGTTGCAGGCGGGGCCAGCCGAGTCGTGCGTCCCCCATTGCCCGGCTCGTGCACGCAACGCGGTGAACTGACATGAACACGACGGATCTCGAGCGTATCGCGTGGGCCGTGGATGGCGGCGTCGCCACCGTCACGATGAACCGCCCGGAAAAGCGCAACGCGCTGGATGCGCGAACGATCGCGGAGCTGACGGAAGCGGTCAGCTACGCCGATGAGTCCGCCGATGTGCGCGTGCTGATGATCCGCGGCGCGGGTCCTGACTTCTGCGGTGGTGCTGACCTGGCCGAGCTCGAGCGCATCGTGGCCGGTGCGGGTCCGATCGAGAACCTCGCGGATGCGTCGGCGCTCGGCGAGCTGTTCGTGCGCATGCGGAGGGCCCGCGTGCCGATCGTCGCGGCGGTGCACGGCAACGCCATCGGTGGGGGCGCGGGACTCGCCACCGCCGCGGACCTGATCATCGCGAGCGCCGACGCCGTGCTCGGCTATCCTGAGGTGCGGCTCGGCTTCGTGCCCGCACTGGTCATGGTGCTCCTGCGCAAAGCGGTCGGCGAGAAGGTGGTGTTCGACCTGGCGAGCGGAGGGCATCGCATCAGCGCCGTCGAAGCGCATCACATGGGCCTGGTCACCCGCGTGTTCCACGCGGATCGTTTCGAGGACGAGTCGCTCGCGTTCGCACGCGAGCTCGCCGGCCGCTCGTCGTCCGCGATCCAGCTGATCAAGCGGCTCCTGTACGGCGGTGAGGGTCTGTCTCTGGAGGACGCGCTCGCGCGTGCCGCGGAGGTCAACGTGCTCGCCCGAGCCACGCCAGACTGCCAGGACGGCGTGCGCAAGTTCCTCGAGCGTCGGCGTAGCTGAGGTAAGCAGGTAGGCTCAAACCACGCAAAAGACGACCGGGTCGGAAGAGAGGCTCGGTCCCCGTCCTCCCAGTCGCCGTCCTGCCGGTCGCCGTCCTCCCCTTCCTGTCAGTCCGCTCCGCACGAGAGAAGCAAGCCGAGATTATTGGCCGATTCGGCTATGGCGGTGCCCCACGATTGCGCTTTCATTGGGCGACACCCGCGATGACCGTACCTTCGAGGCCCTGCGCCTATGGGTGCACATTCGAGTAGCACGAGGGGTCACGACACACGTCGCCATCCTAGTGGTCACGGATCACTCTAGCCGTCCGTTTGGAGAGAACGAGCGAGCCGAGATGGAGAGAGCGCAGGACGCCGGGGAGGGCCGGGAGGGGCGCGACTTCGTTGCACGCGAGGCGTCGATCGCCTCACTAGCCACACGGCAGCGAGGGATCGTGACCGCTGAGCAGCTTCAAGCGGCCGGCTTCAGTCGATCAACGATCAAGCGAAGGTTGCGAGCGGGGAATCTGCGCCGAATCCACCGGAACGTCTACCTGGTCGGCCACGCGGCCGCCCCGGAGGGCGCAGCCGAGATGGCGGCGATGCTGGCGTGCGGCGAAGGCAGCGTAATCAGTCACCGCAGCGCCGCGCGCCTCTGGAAGCTTGCTTCCTTCATCGAGTGGCGCGGGCCCGTCGAGATCAGCGTCGCCGGCCGCAACGTCGGCCACAAACCGGGGCTTCGCATCTACCGCGTCGGCTCACTCGAACGAACAGACGTGCGGAGAGTCGGCGAAGTCCGGACTACGTCCCCGGCGCGCACGCTGTTCGACTTGGCATCGATCCTCCCGGCCCAAGATCTCGAACGCGCGCTGGCGGAGGCCTGCGCGCGAGGGCTCGCGCGTGACCGTGAGCTCGAGCAGTTGCTCGAGCGGAGCCGTGGCCGGCGGGGCGTCAAGGTCCTCCGCCGACTGATCGAGCTCGCCCGGGATGATGGTCTGAGTCGCTCAGAAGCCGAACGCAAGCTCAACGCGCTGGTGCACGCGGCACGCCTGCCTAAACCCAAGGCCAATGCGCAGCTCCACGGCTTCGAGGTCGACTTCCTCTGGCGTGAGCAGCGCGTGGTGGTGGAGGTCGACGGGTTCGCCTTTCACTCGAGCAAGCGGGCGTTCCACCGGGATCGCGCACGCGACGCGATGCTCAACGCTCGCGGATATGCCGTCACACGCATCACCTGGGAACAGCTCGTCGCGCATCCCGAGGAAGTGATCGCTTTGATCGCCGGCGTGCTCGCGGTCAGGTCGGCCGCACCGCCTGTCGGTTCAGGGTCGAATTAGGATAAGGCAAGACCGGCGCCTGCCGTACGGCACCCGGGCTGCCGCGCCGCCGTCCACGAAGCGGCGTGTCCCACCGAGGATCCGCCCGCTCGCCCCGCGCTCTCGTTCGTGAATTCGGCCGAAACGCGCTCCGGAGGCCGGACGGATGGTTCCCAGCGCGACACTCGAGTTGCACGAGATCGGACGAGCCGCGTTAGGGGTCATTTTCGCACACATTTTTGACACGGCCGGACTCTGCGAACACGAGTGACGCGCTGGGAACATGTGACCATCGCAACGCGGTCGCCGTGAGCCACGCGCCGAGTACGCCGCCGTCGCCGCGGTCGGAGATCGGAGACGACCTCGAGGTTCGCTCAATGGAGCCCTCGCCGGCGTGTCATCCTCGCCGGCGTGTCACACGGGCCGGTCCGTGCCATGGAGCGGCAGCCCCGCGGTCGCGCGCTCGTATAGCGCGACGATGTGGCCGCGGTCGAGCACGCCGAGCAGCGTGGCGGTCGCCGGCTCGACGACGGGGACGCTCGCGCCGCCGCGCACGCCCATCCGTCGCATCGCCACAAGCAGGGTATCCCCGGGCGTGACCGCCTCGGCCGGCCGTGCGACGTCGGCGGCCAGGATGATGTCGGCGAGATCTCGCTGGTCCTTCGCTATGCGGCCGAGGTCCGTGAGCGTGATCATGCCGACGAGCCTGCGCTCGTCGTCGACAACGGGGAACTCGACCTGCTCGGAGGCGACGTCGAGGTGGGCAAGGATCTTCGCGACGTTGGATGCCTCGTGGATCACGTGCGGGTTGCGGTTGTAGGCGTCAGCCACCGGGATCCCCGCGAGCACGCCGAGGTCCGCGCCGTGCGCGATCGTCTGGCCGCGCCGGCGCAACCAACCGCTGTAGAGCGAATCCGGCTCGATACGCCGCGCGACGACGTAGGCGATGACGGTGGTCAGCATGAGCGGCAGCATGATCGCGTAGTCGTTCGTCATCTCGAACACGATCAGGATGCCCGTGAGCGGCGCATCGGTCGCCGCGGCCACGACCGCGCCCATCCCGACGAGTGCGTACGCCTCTGGAGAAAGGCCGAGCTCGGGGAACAGGGCGGAGAGTCCCACGCCGAACGCGCCGCCGGTCGCGGCGCCGACGTAGAGCGCGGGAGTGAACACGCCGCCGGACGCGCCGGTGTTCAGCGTGATCGACGTTGCCACGATCTTGCCGAGCGCGAGGAGCACGAGCGCGAGCATCGTCATGCGGCCGAACAGCTCGACGCGGAACGCGAGATGGCCGTAGCCGGCGAGCTCGCCGCCCGAGAGGTGGACCAGCACACCTACGCCGGCGCCGCCGAGTAGCGCGAGGAGCGGCGGCGCGATGCGGAAGCTGCGCACCGTTTCGCCGATCATGAAGTACGTGCGCACGAACAGCACGCTGACCAGCCCGGCAAGGATGCCGAGGACGGGATAGAACAGCAGCACCTCGCGCGCCAACGTATAGCCGTATTCGGCGGGCACGGGGAACGCCGGGTTGTTGCCCAGGAACGCGTGCGCGACCACGGCCGCCATGACGCTGCTGACCACGACGGGCGGGAACGCGCGTACGGCGAACGAGCCGAGCACCTCCTCGAGCGCGAAGAACGCGCCCGCGAGTGGCGCGTTGAACGCCGCCGAGATGCCCGCGGCCGCGCCCGCGCCGACCAGCACCTTCACGCGCGACGCGTCGAAGCGGAACGCGCCGCCGAGCAACGAGCCGATCGTCGAGCCGAGCACCGCGACCGGTCCTTCACTGCCGGCGGAGCCGCCGCTCCCGAGCGTCACCGCGCTCGCGACGGTGCGTGCCAGCGCCGGCCGCGTCGGGATCCGCCCGTCCCGCCGCGCGACGGCGTACTGGACGTCCGGCACGGTCATGCCGTCGTGGTCTCGGCCGAATCGTCGCATCAGCCACCACGCGAGCACGAACCCGCCGCCCGTCAGCATCGGCCGATAGGCGAGAAAGTCTTCTCGCGAGAGCCGGTCGGAGGGGATCTGGATGAAGAGGTCGTAGGCGAGATCGATCGCCTTGTAGAAGCCGACGACGCCCATGGCGCCGGCCACTCCGATCACCACCGCGAAGCCGAGCAGGATCGCGTTCTCGCTCGGCTCGCGCGTATTGAACCACGAGACGAACGCCGCCCATGCACCGCCGGCGCGGCCGAAACGCCGGCGCTGGTCCCGGCGCAGCCGCGCGAGCCGGCGTACCCAAACGCGTCGGGCTCGACCGGAGCGCACTTTCATGGTGGTATCATGCGATGCGCGGGACGATGGCGACAGCACTCGAATGGGCGAGAGGAGCAGGATAGCTTGTCACGCAGCGAGCGTGTTTCGCCTCGACCGCTGGGCGATCGGCAGCGTGCGCGAAGCGGGCGCTGGCCGACGCCGCAGAACGTTCATCCCTCGCAGAGCGAAGCGATGTCTCTCTTTCGACCGGACCGCAGGCACCGCGGGCACGACCCGTATGTCCGGCATAAGATGCTCGTGTTCGTGACCGGTGCCGCATTTGCGCTCGCCGGCATCGCGAGCGAGCGCGATTGGCTCGTCTACATCGGGATCGCCGTCCTGTTCATCGGTGTGCTCCTGCGCCTGGCCAGCGATCGCCGTCGGCAGGATTGACTCCGCACGTTGGCGCGCGGCGCGCCTTGTCGCATTCGGACATGGCCTTGCCCCGGCGTGTCATGCAACCTCCAGCCATGACCGGCGAAATACGCGTCCCGCCAGTCGCGCTCGAGCACGCGCGCGCCGCGCTGGCGAAGCACTTCGGCTTCAACCGACTTCCGTGGCGGCCAGGGCGATGCGATCGGCGCTGTGCTCGCTCGACGAGACGCGCTCGTGCTGATGCCGACCGGCGGTGGCAAGAGCCTGTGCTATCAGGTTCCGGCGGCTGTGCTCGACGGGCTGACGCTCGTGGTGAGCCCCCTGATCTCGCTGATGCAAGACCAGGTCGGCGCGCTCGTCGCGCGTGGCATCCCGGCCGCGTTCATCAACTCGAGCATCCCGGCGGCGGAGATCGCCGCACGGCTCGAGGCCGCGGAGCGCGGAGAGCTGAAGCTGCTCTACGTCGCGCCCGAACGATTCGCCAGCGGCGCGTTCATGGAGCGGCTGCAACGGCTCCGCGTAGCACTGCTCGCCGTCGACGAAGCGCACTGCATCTCTGAATGAGACTTTCGGCCTGGCAGAACGGCGTCCGGGGCTGTGGTGCCGCTAAGTGTGCCGTTACGGGCCCGACAAACGCGGTCAGGAGACCACGCGCAGGCCTCCGGTCGGGTAGATGCGGGAGGCCGCCAGCTTCGCCGCCACGTCCTCATGGAAGTGCCCGTAGTCGTGCTCGGTCGTCCTGATCGAGCGGTGACCGAGCGACTTCTGG
>JBOHRM010000744.1:0-3462 GCA_050732715.1 Longimicrobiales bacterium | reverse complement strand
ACCCTCCGCCCCGCGCGAGAACGTGACGACGCCGAGATTGCTCGCAAACAGCATCCGGCGCGTGTGCGTGGTCTTCTCGAGCTGCTGCGCGTGACGCCGTGCCGCCTGCCGGTAACCGTCGAGCGTGAGCGTCGCGTCCGCTTCCGGATTCGCCGGGTCGAGCGGCGCCGGCTTCGCGCCACCCGGCAACTGATCGTGCGGGCGCGTGTCGACCGACAAAGTCAGCCTCCAAGCCCAATCGGGTTCGCGCGAGACCGTCGTGCCCTCCGGCCACACGACACCCGGCAGCAAGACGGGCGTCCTGAGCAGCGCGCTCCGCAGCGCGGGTGACACTCGAGTACTGTCGGGTGGGACAACGGGCGCGGGCTCGTGCGTACGCCACCCTAGACGGACCATCGGGCTGAACAGGTCGGCGATGCGCTCCGCCATGCCGAAGTTTCGGTTCAGAATGAGGATCGCGTTCGGCCACACGTTCTTGAACCCGCTCGACGTGAACTGCGCGAAGCGGGCGGGCACCGCATCACCCCGGACCCAGTAGCTCGCCTCCGAGCTGTGCGCGTAGTGCACATCTCCGGAGAGCACTACGATCCGGCGGTACGGCGCCAGCCGCGCGAGCACCTCCTCCAACACCACCGGCACGTTCGACCACGCTTCACCCGCGTCCGGATTCGTGCCCGGCATGCCGGCGATCACCCTGTGGTTCTTCACGTCGAACGCGCGCAGCAGGATCGGGCCGAGCAGCTCATCGCCCACGGGCACGCCGAGCAGCGGCAGCGGCGCGACCACGAACAACACCTCGATCCCCGCAGGCAGCGGCGTCTCCACGATGTCCGGCAGCTGCTCGCGCATCGCGCTCGGCGAAAGGTTCGACGGCGGCGATGTGCGCGACAGGAACGCGCGGCGCGTGCGGCTGTCCATCACCAGGGCGCGGTGGCGCGGCCCATCGATGCTGTAGTGCCATTTCACCGGCGGATCCGCGCCGTCGAGCCCGAGCAGGATGTCGATCTCGTCCGACGCCGTGCGCTCCGGAGGCAGGTCGTCACCACTGGGGAAAAGGCGCGGCACCGCATCGAAGAGGAGGCGCTTCTTGGGGCTCGGCCGCGGTGAGCCACCGTCCGTGGACGGGATGTCTTCCATGTAGGCGAGCGGGTCGTTGCCCCATCCCTGACACAACGCGTAGGCGAGAATCCCATTACGCAGGATCGTTCGGCCGAGCGGCGACGTGAACACGCGGTCCCGCCACATCAGGGAGAGGTTCCAGTCGTCGGTCACCTCGTGATCGTCGAACATCATGTACGTCGAGACGTTCGCGAGGGCGCGTCGCACCTTCGGCAACAGGTCGCGAAACGACTTCAGCTCGCCCGGCTGCTTGTCGGTCTGCTTTTCGTATTTCTCCTTCAGCTTCGCGCTGCTCGCGATGCAGCTCAACAGGCGCCCACAGTTGATCACGCTGAACGTCTGCATCGCCCCTACGTCGTCGCACGCCTCCTGCACCGCCTCGATGTGCTTGAGGCCGAACAGGCTGTCTTCATAGAGACCGGTGTGCAGCTGCCAGATCGCGGGCGGCAGGGCGATGCCCGCCAGGATCTCGTCGCGCGCCACGGTCGCCAGCGGCTCGTCCCAGAACAGCGCGTCGTAGGACGGCAGCTTCTTCGGCCAGAGCGTGTTGCTCCAGCAGAGGATGTGCATCGCGCAGAACTCGCCGAGCGAGAGCAGGTGTGACTCGCCGTCGACCGTCGTCATGCGCGCGTCCTCCATGATCACGCCTTTGCGCGCATTTGCCGGGAAGTGCAGGTGATCCGCGGGGAGCAGCGTCAGCCGGGGCGTCTCGCCGGGCGGCACCCAGCTGGTCGGCAGGTGCTCGACCGCACCCATCATCAGGTTGCCGATCTCTGTACAGAGGTGGAGCAGCGCGGGTGCGACGTCGTCCGCGTAGATCTGGTCGCCGGTCAGGAAGAGCTGGTGCGGCCGCTCGACCGCGTTCGTACGCGCCGCTTCGATCATGTCGTCCAGCGCGGGCAACAAGTCCGGCACGGGCGCGGCCGGGCGACGGCACGAACCGTGGGCGATGCGCAGCTCCGCCAGCTCCGCGGGCGGCATGACGAACGTGGGCAACAACCCCGGCTCATAGCCGAGCGCGAAATACGGGAGCACGACCGGCTCCGCTTCCGGTGGCTCTTCCGGCGGCGGCGGTGGCGGTGATGGCGGCGGCTCGACCGGGAAATGATCGCGCAGCAACAGGAGCGAGCGGAGGTCCTCCGTCGCCGTGAACGTCTCTTCCAGGTGCGGGCCGAAAGATACGTTGTACGCGTAGATTCTACCCGGCAGCAATGGGTTCTCGGAGCCAGCCGTCGCAACCGCGATGTGCAGATTGTTTCCGACGCGTATCGTCCGGGTGACGTTCGACATCAAGGAGGGCGGCTCGGCGAACACGCTGTCGCCCGAACCGGTGTCGATGGGGGCGTCGAAGATCGACAGGCGTACCGCCCGCGGTTCCTTGAGCGCAACCCAGACCGCGATGCTGTTGGGCTCGACCCGACGCACGATCGGGCCCGCGAGGAGCAGAGGCCAGTCGTTCACGTTCGCCCGCGCCAATATCACTCGCCCCCAGCCCCGGCTGCAACGGTCAGCTCACGAGGCTCAACGTTGTCAACGCCAAAGAAACCAGATCGTCCGAAGATATTAGGCGCAATCGGGCCGGGATTCGGGTCACGGAGGGCCTGCGGAGGCGCGACGAGTCCTTCACGGAGGCGCAGAGCTCGTCGCGAGGGCGCCGCTATCGGTATCGGGCCGGCTCAAAGCGGCGCAACCGTATCACGGGTCCGAACAGCGGACAACGTTCGCGGTCGATAGCGCTCCGGACAGGCGGCCGAACCGGCGCTCACGCCCGTGATAGTCCGCTAGCGCCTGCGCCAGGTCCCGCGTGTCGAAATCGGGCCAGCGCCGATTCGTGAAGTACAACTCCGCGTAGGCGCACTCCCAAAGCAGGAAATCGCTCAACCGCCGCTCGCCGCCCGTCCGGATGAGCAGATCCACCTCGGCGAGCAGCTCGCCTCGCCCGATCGCGTCCCGGGACGAATAGTCGACCGCCAGGTTCACGATCAGCCGATCGGACGCCGCCGTCGCCGCCTCCGTCGCCTCGATCGCACGCACCAGCCGCTCCACCAAGCGGTCGCGACGCCCGATCACTCGCACACGCACGCCTTCCGCGACACAACGAGCCGTTTCGCCACGCAAGTACTGCTCGAACAACTTCATCAACACCCGCACCTCGGACACCGGCCGATGCCAGTTGTCCGACGAGAACGCGTAGATCGTCAGCATCCCGATCCCGTGCGCGGGCGCGGTCTCGATCGTGCGCCGCACCGCGTCTGCGCCCGCGCGGTGCCCGTCCGTTCGCGGCCGCCGTCGCGCCGCCGCCCATCGCCCGTTCCCGTCGGGGATGATCGCGACATGCAAACC
>JBOHRM010000743.1:0-2539 GCA_050732715.1 Longimicrobiales bacterium | reverse complement strand
GTTCAGCGGCTCGCGACGAACCGAGGCGACCCGCCGTCCGCTCGGCCCAAGCCGCTCGTGGCGGAGGACAAGGTCGGCCGGAACGACCCGTGCCCGTGCGGGTCCGGCAGGAAGTACAAGAAGTGTTGCGGGATAGGGGTCGCTGGATGAACCCGTTGGCGGGTTGGCGGGTTGCGAGTTGCGGGTTGGGTCTTCGCAGATGACCCGAAACCCGCAACCCGAAACCCGGAACCCGCAACCCGAATTTATGCGCTACGCGATCAAGGAGTGGCCGCTGCCGGATCGGCCGCGGGAACGGCTGGTGGCGGCCGGCGCGGCGTCACTGTCGACGCGAGAGCTGATCGGGATCCTGGTCGGCAGCGGTCGGGAGGGTCATTCCGCGCTCGAGGTCGGGGCCGAGCTGCTGCGCGCGTATGACGGCTCGCTTCGTCGGATGGCGGCCGTGCCGGCGATCGAGCTCGAGCGTGCGTCCGGCGTGGGGCCGGCGGTCGCCGCGCGCGTGACCGCCGCGCTCGAGCTCGGCCGCAGGCTCGCGCGCGAGGGGCCGGAGGAGCGCGACTGTATCGAGACGCCGGCGGACGTCTACCTACGCTGCGCGCCGTCGCTCCGCGAGCTGCCGCAGGAGGAGTTTCGTGTGCTCCTGCTCAACACGCAGAACGCGGTGGTCCGGGAGTTGCCCATCTCGCGCGGCACGCTGGACGCCTCGATCGTGCACCCGCGCGAGGTGTTTCGCGCGGCGATCGCGGAGAACGCGGCGAGCGTGATCCTGACGCACAACCATCCGTCGGGCGACCCGACGCCGTCGCCCGCCGACCAGAAGGTCACGGATCAGCTTGTCGAGGCCGGCGACATGCTGGGGATCCCGATCCTCGACCACATCATCATCGGAGACGGCCGCTTCCTCTCGTTCGTGCAGGCCGGCCTGATGGAAGGAGTCGCTCGCTGACGCCATGGCTTCGACGGCCCCCCCGACCCCGGTCCCGGCTCTCGACGAGCTGCCGAATCGGCTGCGCCGCGCAGTCGCGCCGGCGTCCGACCGGCTCGACATCGAGCTTCTCGCGCGCGCGTACCGGTTCACGGCCGAGGCGCATCGCGGCCAGAAGCGCGCGTCGGGGGAGGACTACGCCCAGCACTGCGTCGAGGTCGCGACGATCCTTGCAGACCTGCACCTGGACAGCTTGTCGATCGCCGCGGCGCTCGTCCACGACGTGGTCGAGGACACGGACGTCGCGCTCGAGGACCTCGAGGCCGCGTTCGGCGCGCAGATCGCGCGGATCGTCGACGGCGTCACCAAGATCGGTAAGGTGCAGTTCCGCTCGTCGACGGAGCAGCAGGTCGAGAACTACCGGAAGCTGCTGCTGTCAATGGCGCAGGACGCGCGCGTGATCGTGATCAAGCTCGCCGACCGGCTGCACAACATGCGCACGCTCGAGCACCTGCGGCCGGACAAACGGCGTCGTATCGCGCAGGAGACGAAGGAGATCTACGCGCCGCTCGCGCACCGGCTCGGCATGGCGCAGATCCGGTGGGAGCTCGAGGACTTGGCGTTCAAGCATCTCGAGTCGGAAGCCTACCGTGACCTCGCCCGTAAGATCGCCGAGCGCCGGAAGCAGCGCGAGGAACAGGTCGAGGTGCTGCGCGGCCCGCTCGAGGACGAGCTTCGCAAGGCCGGCATCCCGTGCGAGGTCTACGGCCGGCCGAAACACCTGTGGTCGATCCACAGGAAGATGCAGCACCGGAACAAGCCGTACGACGAGATCTACGATCTCATGGCGATCCGCGTGGTGACCGACAACGTGGCGAACTGCTATCACGCGCTCGGCGTGATCCATAACAAGTGGACGCCGCTGCAGGAGCGGTTCCACGACTACATCGCCACGCCGAAGTCGAACATGTACCGGTCTCTGCACACCACGATCTTCGGGCCGGGCGGCCGGTTGTACGAGATCCAGATTCGCACGCACGAGATGCACACCACTGCGGAGTACGGCATCGCTGCGCACTGGCGCTACAAGGATCGAACGAAGGGCGATGAGGTCGACGACACGCTGACCTGGTTCCGTCAGGTGCTCGAGTGGCAGCAGGAGACGCGCGAGCCGGAGGAGTTCATGGAGTTCCTCCGTATCGACCTGTTCCACGACGAGATCTTCGTGTTCACGCCGAAAGGTGATGTGAAGCAGCTTCCCAAGGGCGCGACGCCGATCGACTTCGCGTTCGCCGTGCACACGGAGGTCGGCTATCACTGCTCGGGTGCGCGCATCAACGGCCGCATCGCCCCGCTCAGCCGCGAGCTGAAGAACGGGGACACGGTCGAGGTCCTGACCGATGCGCGGCAGCGCCCGTCGCGTGACTGGCTGGCGTTCGTCGAGACCGCGCGCGCGCGTCAGAAGATACGGCAGTGGATCCGACAAGAGGAAGCGTCGGCCGCGAACGATCTCGGCCGCGAGCTGCTCGAGCGTGAGCTACGGCGCGCACGCAAAGGCA
Source organism: Longimicrobiales bacterium (assembly GCA_050732715.1). GTDB lineage: Bacteria > Gemmatimonadota > Gemmatimonadetes > Longimicrobiales > RSA9 > JBOHRM01. The sequence continues at coordinate 55 of JBOHRM010000743.1, read as the reverse complement.
AGCCCACCGACGCGCAGTTCCAGGACGCCGCGAAGTCACTCGGTCAGATGAGCGT
>JBOHRM010000742.1:0-2618 GCA_050732715.1 Longimicrobiales bacterium | reverse complement strand
GGCAGCCACCGTGTACCTGCCCGTCCCGCCGCGGCGGCAAGGCACCGGCAAGGTCCAGTTCACGCTTCAGGGGCGCACCGTCGAGTTGGGTGCTATCGCGGATGAGGCCGTCGTGCTCCCCACTGGCGCGGCGGTTGTCGTAGTGTCGGTCGTGAATGGTGATACCGTGGAAGTGATGCCCACCCCGAGAATCGAAGGAGTCGACGCATGATCATCGCCACACTCACCGCCGTTCAGGCTGATCTGGTGCCGGGGTTCTCGAGCGGCGCGATGGTCGTCGGTGCCGTCGCGTTGATCCTGTTCAGCATCCTGGTCGTGTTCGTCTCGCGCTACCGTCGGTGCCCGGCGAACAAGGTCCTCGTCATCTCCGGCAAAGTCGGCAGTGGCCAGTCCGCGCGCGTGATCAGTGGCGGTGGCGCATTCGTGTGGCCTGTCATCCAACAAGCCGACTTTCTGTCGCTGCTGCCACTCCAGATCGACATCAACCTCACGGACGCGCTCTCGCTCGAGAATATCCGCGTTCGCGTGCCGAACCAGGTGACGGTCGCGATCGGCGATACCGAGGAGTACCAGCAGAATGCGGCGGCGCGCCTGCTCGGCGTGACGCCGAAGGAGGTCGGCGACCTGGCCATGAACATCATTTTCGGCCAAATGCGCCAGGTCATCGCGTCGATGCGCATTGAGGACATCAATCGTGACCGCGACCAGTTCCGCGCGAATATCGAGCATGCCCTCGAGCCTGAGTTGAAGAAGGTCGGGCTCAAGCTCATCAATGTGAACATCAAGGATCTGAACGACGAGTCAGGCTACATCGAGGCGATCGGTCGCGAGGCCGGCGCGCGCGCGGTGCAGAAGGCGCGCGGCGACGTCGCCGTTCAGGAGAAGCTCGGCGAGATCGCGGTCGCAACGGCAACGCAGGAGAAGGAGATCGCGGTCGCCGAGGCAAACCGCACACGCGAGATCGGGGTGAAGACGGCTGAGCGTGACACGGCCGTAAGCATTGCGGAGCTGGACCGCGAGACGACCGTCGCGCAGCGGCAGGCCGAGTTCCAGCGCGACAGCTTGATCGCTCAGGCTGATCAGGATCGGCGCATCAAGGTGTCTGCCGCCGATGCGGAGGCGGTCCGCGGCGAAGCAGAGGCCGAGCAGGCACGCCGCATTGCGGTCGCCGCGGCGAACGCACAGGCAATCGAGGGCGAGGCCCAGGCGCAAGCGCGGGTGGCGGCTGCACAGGCTGAGCTTCAGGTACGCGAGGCCGAAGCATACCAGCTGGGTGAGACGCGCACGCGCGTGGCGCAGGCAAAGGTACAGGAGTCAGAGAATCGAGCGGTCGCGCAGGCCGCGATTGCGGAGAGCGAACGCATCGAGGCCGAACGCCGCGCCGAGCTCGAGGCGCCTGCGAAGGCGGAGCGCGCGAAACGGATCGTCGAAGCCGAGGCCGCTGCGCAGAGCCGCCGCATCGAGGCGGACGGCGAGGCGGCCGCGATCTTCGCGCGGCTGGAAGCGGAAGCGCGGGGCGAGTACGAGAAGCTGGCAAAGAAGGCCGCAGGTCTCGGCCGCATTGTCGAATCGTGCGGCGGCGCGGATCAGGCCTATCAGCTCCTGATGCTCGAACACCTCGACCATCTCGCGAAGACGGCCGCGGAGGCGATCTCGAACATCAAGCTGGACAAGGTGGTGGTCTGGGGCGGTGCGAACGGCGGCGCGGGCGGTGGCGCCAAGGATGGGCTGGGCGTCAGTGCGTTGGTGCGCGACCTGGCCGGCACGGTGCCGCCCGTACTCCAGATGCTACGCGACATCGGGGGCGTCCGCCTCAGCGATCGCCTCGTGTCGCTGGAGGAGGACGCGATCGACAGGGAGGCGGATCCGAAGGCCGAACCATCGCCGGCGGCAAATACTGAGCGCGCGGTCAGAACCGTCGAATTGCCGGACCCGCGCCACGGGTGACTACCGGGGCCGCATTCCGAGAAATGCTCCAATATGCCGCTCGTCCTCGGCGCGGCAATGCGCGAAAGGGCAAAACGGGGGATCGAATGCGCCGCGCCGCTACGGTTAGGCACTAATCGGCCCGCATCGTAAAAAGATTTACGATATGGTGTTTCTTCGGGTGCGCCGCAGGCGCCCCGTCTCCCGGGCGAAGTCCCGGGAGACGCGTAGGGTTAGGGGTGATCGTCGTGATCGTCGGCGTGTCGACGGAACTCTCGGTGATTTGTCATCGCCTATTCGCAAACCTGCGCGTGAAGCGGTCGATGACAGCCGCCGCCTCCGGCACACCGGCCCATCGCGCCACCAGGAAATAGACGACGCCGTACGGCACGAGCGCATAGATCGCGATCGCCACGAAGTGCAGCTGCTCCGCCGAGGGGACCATTGTGTCGGGCACGACTCGCACGATCGCACGCGCCACCAACGCTCCGGCCAGGGCGGCGCCGAGCAGCTTGAGCAGGTACGCGCGGCTTGTGCCGAGCAAGCCGAGGCGGCCCCGGAGCCGGCGGCGCAGCACGTACCACTCGAGCCACGCCGCCACGCCGGCCGCCGCGCTCAACCCGAGCGGACCGAGCGTGTTGCCACCCGGCAGAACGTATTGCCGCAGCAGGAGCATGAGCGCGGTGCCGAAA
>JBOHRM010000741.1:0-5428 GCA_050732715.1 Longimicrobiales bacterium | reverse complement strand
CGCTGTTCCTGCCCGCCCGACAGCTGGCGCGGATAGTGGTCCATGCGGTCCTCGAGCCCGACCACGCCGAGCGCAATTCGAACGCGCTCGTCGCGCTCCCTCTTCGACAGCCGCGTGAGCAGCAGCGGCAACTCGACGTTCTGTCGAGCGGTCAGCACCGGCAGCAGATTGAGCTGCTGGAACACGAAGCCGACGTGGCGGGCGCGCCACGCCGCGAGCTGCGCCGGCCGCATCGCGCTCACCTCCGCGTCGGCCACGCGTACCGAGCCGCGCGTCGGCTTGTCGAGCCCGGCGATGAGGTTCAGCAGCGTGGACTTGCCGGAGCCGGACGGCCCCATGAGCGCCGTGAAGCTGCCGCGCTCGAAGTCCAACGTCAGGCCCGTGAACACATCGATGCGCTGGGTATCGCGCTGGAAGGCCTTGTGGACATCACGAATCTCGACGAGAGCCATCACGACCTCGAGAGCTTGTTCTCCGGGAAAGGCCTTGGCGAGTGCGGCGCCGGTCATTGGGAACAGCCTCGCCGTGCAGCCACGATACATGCCGCCTCGCGCGAGATCAAGCCGGGCACCGGCGTGCTTCGTCTCGATACGCGCCTGGATACGGTGCTCGCCCGCTTCGGCCGATGGCCGTTCAGTTGGGCGTTTGCCGCTATGATGTGACGGTAAACGACTCGCTGGCGACCGTCTCGCTGACGTTCTGCTCGATTCTCTGGACGTTGGTCTCGAAACGATAGGTGCCGGGCGCCAGCCCGGCCGGCAGGTCCAGATCGTAGGTGGCCCGCTGACGAGGCGACAGCATTCGCAGCTCCCTGGTGCATGCGCGGTCGGAAGGGACCGGCTCCCAGGCATCGCCATCGGTCCGCCGAAGGAGTCCCGATGTGCACAGATTGTAGCCCAACTCGTCCTGTGAGTCGTTGCGGAGCACCAGCGTTACGTTGTCGCCGGGCTCGGCGCGCTCCGGCGTGACCGTCATGGTCACGCCGTTCGAGCCGGCCCCAGACCCCGTCGTCGTACAGGCGACGAACGCCACGGCAAGGAGCGTCAAGGTCAACAATCGCATAGGCGTGCTCGGGTTCTGGTCTACATCCGAACGCTTCAGGAGCCGGGCGTGCGGACGCGCATGCCCGGCTCGGGCTCGTCGACGCCGCCGACGAGGAGCAGCTCGCCGCCGCTGAGGCCGGATCGGATTTCGCGGTAGCCGCCGCTGACGGGGCCGGCATCGACTGCGTGAGGCTCGAGCCGCCCCTCACGCACGAGCCAGACCACCGTCTGGCCTTCGTGCTGCCCCACGGCGTTGGAGGGGACGCGGATGCGCGGCGCGCGCGCGACCGGGGCGCCCGAACGCGTCGTGGTGTCGGCCGCGGTCTCGGGCTCCAGGAAGTCGACGCGCGCGCCCATCTCGGGAAGGATGCGCGGGTCGCTGTCGACGATGCTCACCTTGACCTGGACGGTGGCGCGCTGGCGGTCCGCAGTCGGCACGACCTGGCGGACACGGCCGGCGAAAGAGGTGTCGGGGTAGGCGTCGAGCATGATGCGCGCGGGCTGATCGTGCGCGATCCGGGCGATGTACGCCTCGTTGACGTCGACCTCGACCTCGAGCGTGCTGAGGTCTGCCATGGTGACGACGGCGCCGCGGGTCAGGCTGCCGCCGACGGACGGGGCGACGACTTCGCCGACCTCGGCCTCCTTGCGCAGCACGGTCCCGGTGAACGGCGCGCGGATCAGCGTGTTGTCGAGGCTTGCCTGCGCGAAGCGGATCCCCGCTTCGGCGGCGTCGATCCGTGCAGCGGCCGCCCGGACGCGCGCATCGGCCTGCGCCGCGCGCGACTCTGCGGCCTCGAGGTCCTGGTCCGAAACGAGAACGGCGTTCTGGGCGCGGATGTCGCGGAGCCGGCGCGCCTCACGGTCGAGCTGCGCTTGCTCGGCCTGCGCCTCGATCAGCTGTGCACGCGTGCTCGCGACGTTCGCGTCCGCCTCGAGCAGCTGCGCCTGGTAGTCCGCGTTCTCGAGCCGGGCGATGATGACGCCCTCGCGCACGAACGATCCCTCGCTCACCTCGAGCTGCGCGAGCCGGCCCGCGACCTTCGCCGAGACGGACGCGCGCGTGCGCGCGACGACGTAGCCGTTCGCGGTCACCGCGGTCGCGCCGCCGCCCGTGCGGACACCAGCCGAGCCCTCGCCATCGGACGCGACCGCCACAGCGACCTGTACCGGCACGGCCGCGCCACGGCGCACGACAACGGCGATCGTGGCAATCAATGCGACCGCCACGCCGGCGAAGAGCAGCGTGCGCAGGAATCCGCGCCGCGGACCCGGTGAAGCGTCACGCTCGATGGTGAGACGGGAGAGATCGTGCTGTGTGGTCGTGGTCATGCGCGGATTATAGCAACGCGCGCACGCTGCCGGCGAGCCGCTCGAGTGAAGCGGCCGTCTCGTCCCGGCTGGCGGGCTCGGGAGAGAGCGTGAGCACCTCGGGCGAATCGCTGCCGGTCGCGGCGTCGGGCGGCAACGCGGTCTTGCCGCGAGGCGATGCGATGTAGACGTGGCGCACGACGCGCGCGTCGTTCGCGGACGCGCGTATGAAGCGATACTTCTGCACCTGCTGCCAGTGTGTCATGCGCAAGACGGGTGCGAGCTTGGCGTCGATGATGATGACGGCGCGCACCACGGGCACGCCCGAGCTCCACGCCTGACGCGCGGCGCGCGCGGCGTCCTCGATCTGAAGGACCATGTCCGGCCGCCACGAGTGCGGTGCGTCGCCCGAGCGGTACAGTCCGTCGCCGCGCATGACCGCGACGTTGCGCGAGTGGATCCACGGCTCGAAGCGCACGCGCACGATTCGGTTCGCCGTCGCGCCGAGGGTGACCGCGGCGTCGTCGTCGAAATCGCGCCAGTCACCCTTCCGTTCGTCGCGGATCAGCGCATCATGGATGGACCCGCCTTCGAGTCCCGCCGCGCGGAGCGCTTCCACTACGCGCACCATGACCCAACGCTCGTACAATGCGCTGAGCGGCCGGACCACGCCTTCCGGTTTCGGTCCGAGAATCGCGCGGGCGAGCTGGCCGGGCCCGGCGCGGCCGAACGTGCCGATCCGGCCACTCCCCTGCATGCGTCCGAACCCGTCCGCCTGCCCGCCTCTGCGTGCCGGGGTAAAGACTCCGAAGCCGCCCACCTCCCGACGCCCCGCCGCCAGCGTTCCGAAACGGCCGGCCTCGCGGCCACCGCCTACTGCCGGCGGGGGTCCGTCCGCAGCTTGCGACAGCCCTCGCCGTATTGCGACGGCGGCACGGCGGCTTCGGCGTTGCAGCGCGTGCAGCCGTACGAGCGCGGGCTCATCGACGCTCTCGTAAAGCGTGCTGCCGGTCGGCATCGGCGTGTCGCGGAAGCGACGGTTCCGTTCGATGCGACGGATCGCAGCGCGCGCGGCGCGATCGATGCTGACCACGCGCGCGAGGATCGCGCGCGCAGCGCGCTCGTCGAGACCCGGCTCGGCCCGGGTGACAGCCCGGCCTCGTAGGGGATCCAGCGTACCTTGCCGGAGCGCGGAGAGCAACGCGCGCTCGCGTGACGGCCGGGGGGCGCGTGCGACGCCGAGTGCGGCACCGCCGCGCCAGGGCGGCCGTGGCCCGCTTCGCGCCCGCAGGATCATCTCGATGACGTTGAGCTCTTGCTCGAGCGGCGCCGCCTCCGAGCCGCCCGTGCCGACGGGTTCATAGACCAGGCCCGTCGATATCGCGCGCAGCTCGTCGACGAGCGAGTCCTGGAACGTCTCAGAGCTCGAGACGTTCAAGCGCATCGCGCCTCCCGCGTAGCGTGCGTTCGCACTCGGGCAGCTCGACCTCGAGCGCGGTGATCGTGTCGAGCAGTTGATCGACGTCGTCCCGATCGAAGCGCGCATAAGAGAGCAGCGAGCCGGCGACCTGCACATCGAACGCGGCGTCGCCAGTGAAGACGGGCTCGGCGCTGGCCACGAGACGGCATAGGCTGCGGTAGGTGCGCGGCCCAACCAGCGCGCCGCAGCGCGCGAGCACGGGCGAGAGCGCATCGAGCGCCGCCGAGAGCGTTGCGGGGAGCGGCGCATCGCGCACCCACGCCTCGACTTGCTCGAGCGTGATCGCGGGACCGTCGACCGCCACGGGAGACCGCGTCGCAACCTCCGGCATACCCGGCGGGTGCAATGTGACGATGCCGGCGCGGTCGTAGACTCGCGGCCCGGGCCCGTGCGCGCCGCTCGCGCCGCTCAGTGTGCACACCCAACGGACGCTGCGCGGGACGTGCAGATCGGCCCACGGCAGGAACGGATCGGTGGTCGAAACGGCTTGACGATCGAACAGGCGGAGCACGCGCTCGGTCTCCGGGCTGCCGACGGCCTGGAGCATGTCGGCGAACCATGCCTCGATCGGCGCTAAGTCGGCGTCATCGATGCAGATCGTGAACAGGCCGGTCCTCCCACCGTGATGGAGGAACTCCTCCGATGCGCTGATCAGGTGTCTGACGATCCCAGACGTGCCCGGTACGAACGAGCCGTCGAGCGGGTTCACGTGACCGAGCACGTCGCTGGCGTCGAGCCACGTCGGTCGCGCGGACACACGCAGCAGGCGCGTCCCGGAGCGTGGGTCCGCCGCGAGGAGCGCGCTCCCCTGAAGCGCCTCGGCGTGCAGCCGGCCGAGGCTCGACTTGCCGCTGCCCGGCGGACCCGCCACCAGCACGAGCTCCGCGCACTTCCACGCGTTGTGGAACGCGCGCAGGTCGATGCCGCGGTATCGGAACCCGGCCTGCGAGACGTGTCGCTCGAAGCGCGAGAAGAACGCCGCCTCGTCGACGGATTCCGCGCCGCGCTCCTGTGTGACGAACGCGGGCAGCTCGAGGCTCGCACGCGGATGGCGCACCGGTGCGGCGGGCATCGCGGCGCTCAGCGGCTCGCGGCTGGCGATCGTGCGGCCGGTCGCCTCCAGGATCGGCAGCAACGCGATCGCGTCAGCGATCACCGTCTCCTTCTGCGTCGCATAACGCTCCGCCGCATGAGCGACGGTCTGCGCCAGCGTCGCACGCTGCGCCTCGAGCCGCACCTTCTCCTCTTCGAGCGCTCTGCGTTCATCCGCGATCGCGCGCCGATGCTCGCGCCATGCATCCTCGATTCGCGCTTGCAGCTCCGCCTCGGCCAGCCGGGTCCGCTCGAGGACCTCGGCCTCGAGCGCCGCTCGACGCCGCTCGACGTCCTGGAGCTCGGCCGCGACATCGGCGGTGCGCCCCTCGATCTCGGCCGCCAGCGCGGCCGACCGCTCGTTCACCTCCTCGCGCGCGCGCTCTTCAATCGCGAGCGCCACGCGCTCATCCATCACGCCGGAATCGATGACCGACCGCGCCAGCTCGAGCGTCGAGCGCGCCTGACGGCCGGTTTGCCTCGCCAGCGCCTGCACCAGCTC
>JBOHRM010000740.1:0-4034 GCA_050732715.1 Longimicrobiales bacterium | reverse complement strand
CGTGGCGGAGTGGTGGCGTGTGCTTGTCGGGCGAATCCGGCGAAATGCGCGTCGGCCGCAGGCGCGGCAGCAGCTCGGCATTGCGGAATGCTACCAGGAGGAAGGAATGGAAGCGCGAGGCCTGCGGTTTTTTGATGAGCTCCGACGCGACATTCGCTATCTCGTACGTACTCTCCTATTCCGCGACCGGGCGTTCAGCGTGACCGTCCTGCTGACGCTGGGTGTGTGTATCGGCGCGAACGTCGCCATCTACAGCGTGGTCGAGACGGTTGTCATCAGTCCACTCCCGTTCGAGCAGCCGGATCGGCTGGTTACGATGTACAACATGTACCCGGGCCTCGGAGGAGTCGGCGGAGCGAACGGGTCACCGGACTTCTTCTTCCGCCGCGAGCGCGTGGCGGCTCTGGAAGAGGTGGCCTTGTTCAACGACGCGGTCAGCGCGGTGAGGCGAGGGGGGAGCACAATGCCCGTGTCCAGTCTGCGCGTGACTCCCTCGTTCTTCCCCATGCTTGGCGTGCGGGCCGCTCTGGGTCGAACGTTTGTCGAGGAGGAGATGGACGTAGGCGGGGAGCGCACCGTCATCCTAACTCACGGCTACTGGCAGGAGCGGTTCGGCGGTTCTGCTGACGTGCTGGGTCAGACTGTGCAAATCGACGGCCACCCCACGACCATCGTCGGCGTGCTCCGCAAAGATTTATGGATGCCGGGGGCACCGGAAATCGTCCTTCCGCTTTCCTTCTCGTCGGAGCAGCGCACGCTGGACGCCTGGCATTCGATCGACTACGCCATGCTGGGACGCATTGCGCCTAGTGCGACCGTGCAGCAGGTCCAAGCCGAGATCGACGCATTGAACGCCAGCTTGGCCGACGAATGCTGTCCCGAGTTCGTGGAGAGGTCCGGATTCCACACGGTCGTCGTCAACGCGCAGGACCGTCTGGTTCGGGACGTCAAGGCCCCGCTCTTCTTGCTGTGGGCCGGGGTAGCCTTCGTCCTTCTCATCGGGTGCGTAAACGTTGCGAATCTGATGGTGACTCGGTCGCAGGCTCGCCTGCACGAGCTGGCCACGCGCATGGCGTTGGGTGCCCCGCGCCTTCGTCTGGCTCGTCAGATTCTGACGGAAGCGGTGGTGATGGGAGTCCTGGGAGGTGCGGTTGGGATCGGGGTCGGCGCCGTGGGACTTAGGCTTCTCAGCTCTGTGGGCGTCGAGAACTTGCCCCGAGGGCCCGAGGTAGGGCTGAATGCGACCGTGCTCCTCTATACGGTGGCACTCGCATTGGGGGCGTCAGTCCTCTTCGGGGCGATCCCGATCGTCCACCTGTTCCGGACCGATCTGAGGAGCGCATTTCGGGACGACGGTCGCGGAGGAACCGCAGGTCGCGGGGCGGTCCTCCTGCGCGGCATCGTGGTCACCGGACAGATGGCGTTGGCGTTTCTTCTCTTGGTCGGCGCTGGACTCATGCTGCGGAGTTTCCAAGCGGCGCTCGCCGTGGATCCTGGCTTTGAGCCGGAGGGCGTACTCACCGCTCGTATTTCGCTGCCGGACACACTCTATCCTGACAACGATGCGGAACGTCGATTCGCGGAGGAGCTTCTCAGGCAGGTTCGGTCTGTTCCCGGGGTAACGGCCGCCAGCGTGGTGAACCATATACCGTTTGGGTTCGGCGCCGGCAACTCGATTGTCATTCGGCCGGAAGGGTATCAGCCGCCTCCGGGAGAGTCGCTTGTCGCGCCGAAGTATGCGATCGCCGGCACCGGTTACTTCGAAGCAATGGGCATTAGGATGTTGGAAGGTCGGGCGTTTGAACAGGGAGACGGACCGGATCGGCCGCGGGTAATGATCATCGATGAGTCGCTTGCCCGGCGCTACTGGCCGAACCGCAGTCCGCTCGGACAGCGAATGACCCGGGTAGATCCCGAAGAGGGGGAGGTCGAGGAGGAAGACCTTTACACCGTGATCGCCGTGGTAGAAGACATCAAACACTTTGATCTCACCGCACTGGAATCGGAACACGTTGGTACCTACTACTTCGCCTATCGTCAGCAACCGCGAAACTCCCTTTTCCTCGTGGTCCGCAGCCCTACTCCGCCCGGAGCGCTCGTCGGAAGCGTCCGGTCGATCCTGGCCCGACTGGACCCCGCGCTCCCCTTGTTCGATGTTCAAACGCTGGAAAATCGGCTCGCGGAATCGCTGGGCTCACGGCGGACACCCATGGTCCTGCTTATCGTATTCGCAGGCGTCGCCCTCCTTCTTGCTGTCGTCGGCATCTATGGTGTGTTGGCCTACTCGGTTGCCCAGCGGACGCGAGAGATCGGAATCCGGATCGCGCTTGGAGGTCAACGAGGCAACATCCTGGCGCTGGTGTTGAGACAGGGCCTCGTTCTGGCGGGCGTGGGCCTGGCCGCGGGCGGTGTCGCCGCGTTCTTCCTGGTGCGGCTCATCCAGTCGCTTCTCTTCGGCGTCCAGCCTATGGATCCGCTGGTTCTGGCTGTCACCGCGCTGTTGTTGGGGCTGGCCGCGGTGCTGGCTTGCTTGATCCCGGCGCGTCGTGCGACCCGCGTCGATCCGGTCACGGCCCTGGCGCGGTAGCGGAGCCGTCGGCACGTCCGGTTTCAACGGAATCAGCTGGAATAGGCAAAAGGGATCTCTCGTTAGCAACCGTCTCCGAGCAGCTCCCGCACCTCATCTTCGGTAAGCCCGGCCTCGTTCACGTCCGCGCTCGCGCGGTCCGGGGCCCTTGCCATAACTCTACATATACAGCATTATCTGCCCCGCGTCCATTTTGATTCAACTCGCGGAGGCCGGATGACTCGTAGAACACGCGCGATGAGCGGGGCCACGGTGGCCGTGCTCGCGGCTCTGGCCGATGGCATCTCGTACGGCTTCGACATCATGGACGCGACGGGCCTGCCGTCCGGTACGGTTTACCCGATCCTGGCCCGGCTCGAGAGCCGTGAGCTCGCCGAATCGGACTGGGAGGATCCGCGTGTGCCTCGTGAGGAGGGCCGGCCTGCGCGCAAATATTACCGGATCACCGCCGCAGGCCGGAGCGCGCTGGCGACCGAGCTCGAGCGCTTCCAGACGCTGGGTCTGCCGCTGCCGAGGCTCGCATGACGCGCCGGGGCGGAATGGGACCGCGGTTCGCTCGTCTGCTCGTTGCGGTCGCGGCGCGGATCGTGGGCGCGCGACGCCGGTCGGAGTGGCGTCGCGAGTGGGAGGCGGAGCTGTGGGTGGCGTCGGAGCGCCGGCGTCCCGTGTTGCGCCACGCGCTGGGCGCATTCCGTCATGCGTTCTCGGTGCGCCGCCACGCGCCCTTCGAAGCGCCCGCCGCGGTCGCGCGCATGCTCGAGCCCATCCGCTTCTCGTGGCTGGACGTGAAGCTCGGGCTGCGGATGCTCACGAAGTATCCGGGCCTGTCCTCGGTCTCCGTGATCGGCATGGCCGTGGCGATCGCGATCGGTGTGGGCGCGTTCAGCATCATCGGATCGCTCATGGAGACCACGCTGCCGCTGCCGGGAGGGGACCGCGTGGTCGCGGTTAGGAACGCGATCCTCACGGATCCGGGTGAAAACCGGGCGTCGCTGCGTGACTTCGTGGCGTGGCGGGATGAGCTGAGGTCGGTGCAGGACCTGTCAGCCTTCACGATGGTCAACAAGACCCTTGTGGCGCCGGGGGCGGGCGCGGACCTGGTCCGAGTCGTTCGCATGACGGCGTCGGGTTTCAGGCTCGCGCGGACGGCTCCGGTGATGGGGCGGCCGCTTCTCGAGGAAGACGAGCGCAGCGGCGCGCGGGTGGTCGTGATCTCGTTCGAGGAATGGCAGCAGCGCTTCGCAGCGGACCCGGACATCATCGGCCGGCGCATTGGCCTGGGCAGGGATAGCTACACGATCGTGGGCATCATGCCGGAAGGGTTTCGTTTCCCTGTCGCCGATCACTACTGGATTCCGCTCGTTTTCGGGCCCGCCGAGCGCGGGCAGGACGATGCGGTTTCGCTCACGATCGCCGGGCGTTTGGCCGAAGGCGCATCGCTCGAGAG